>JBEEGB010000277.1:0-3646 GCA_041166585.1 Acidimicrobiaceae bacterium | reverse complement strand
CGGTGTCGGCGGTACCGGTCGCCACGCCACCACTCGCTCCCGATTGGCTGGCGACGCTGTTCGCATCGTCGGCGACGGCATTGGCGACGAGATGGATCGGCCCTGCGTCCTTCGTCGACTCGGGTGTGAGCGGGTACTCCGCACTCGCGGCCAGCGGGTAGCCGGGCACGTCGGTCTTGCCGCCGCTGAAGCCGTCGATGAGGCCGGGCGCGGACAACACCGTCGAACCGGGATCGGGCGCAGCCGACAGCGACGTCGAGCGCGACTGTTCGAGGTGAGCCTCGGCGAAGAGCGAGGAGCTTTCGACCAGCTGGTCGATGGGCAGCGCGCCGCGGAGCGTGTACAGCACCTGCGTGCCCGTCGCGGTGGCGCGCAGCGCGAAGGCGGCCCGCTCCGGCGCTTGGCCGCGCGCGGACGGCGCGGTGATGACGGCGAGGATGAGTGCGACGCCGAACGCACCAGCGGCTCCCGCCCGTCTCAGCACAGGAACTCCGGGGTGATGGAGTTGTAGTCCTGGCCGTCGAACATCACGAGCTTGGCGCACAACCGCTCCGGGTGCGGGCCTTCTGGCCAGTCCAGCGGCGGGATGAGCCCGTCGAGGGTCACCCCGCGCAGCGCGTGCATGGCGCCGATGAGCGACTGCGGGTCAGTACGCCCCCCGGCTTGGGCGACGGCGACCTCGAAGAGCTTCCCCGACGCCCAGCCGCGCATGACGGTGCCGTCGTTGCGTGGGTCCTCGAGCTGGGGCTGGTACTGCTTGACGGCTGCGACCATCGCCTGCATCGCCGGGGTGTCGCTGGTCGGCGGCTCGAAGGTGCTCACCGAGACATATCGGTTCGCGGCGACGTCGGCCGAGTCGCGCAGGGCGATGTTGTAGCAGGACGAGTTGGTGACGACCATCGGCTTGTAGTTCTGGCGGCGTGCCGCGTCCCAGAAGCGGTTGCAGCCGCTGATCTCCGAGGCCAGGTACACGGTGTCGGCACCGGCAGCTTGGGCTCGAGCGACCTCGGCGGTGAAGTCCGGTTGGGCGAGGCTGATCGATGCCCGCACCACGGTCTGACCACCGTTGGCCTCCCACGAGCGCTGGAACGTGTCGGCGGCGATGACGCCGAAGTCGACCTCGGAGACGTAGTAGATGGCGACCTTCGAGCCGTTCCCGATGGTGCGGTAGCGCCCCAGCGCGGTGCTCTCGGGAAGAGCCGACCCTTGGAACGGGAAGGAGATCGGCGAGGAGAAGTCGGCGGGGTTCGCGGAGAGGCCGCCGATCTGCGGGATGCCGATCTGCTCGCTCACCTGCATGCCCGCTTGGGAGGTGAGCGGCGCGTACTCCCCCACGATCGCCGTGACTCCGTGATCCTGGTAGAGCTGGCGCTTCAGGGACGAGTGCCGTGCGGGGTCGGCGCCGTCATCCACGATCGTGAGATCGACCTGGCGGCACATGATGCCGCCTCGGGCGTTGACGTCCTGCACCCACGCCTGCAGCCCGGCCACCTGGCCCGCGCCGTTCGCACCGACGAGACCTGAGGTCGTGCTGACCGCGCCGATCTTGATGGGCGACGTGTCCTCGGCGCACGTCGCGGCGCCCTGGGCTGCCGGGTCAGCGGGCGACGGTTCCGCCTGTGGGCCGGGCTGGCCAGCGACGGCGCCAGGTGTGGTGTCGGCGGTGCCGGCGGCGCCTGGTGTGGTCGCGGGTGTGCCGGCGGCGCCGGCTGAGGTTGCTGCAGGCGAACCGGGGCCCGCTCCGCCGCCGCCGAACCCGGCCGCGCGTGCGGCCGATGCATCCTCGTGGACGCGGGTGCCGCAGCCGGCAACGAGGATCGCCACGAGAACGACGGCCAGTCCCTGCCAGCAGCGACCTGTTCGCCCTGCTGCGGCGGCTTCACTCATGCGCAGTCCCCCTGATGGTGCCGTTCAATTTCGACGTTCGCGGCGCCGTTCCTGCCCGAGTGCTGCGGGTAGACGGGCCAAATGCTCCCTGCGTACCGGATTTGCACAGTACATGACCGACAACACGACGTAAACCCCGAGTTGTGAGAACTTGAGCCCGAGATGTGCGCGACAGCGCGGGGCTCCTGTAGTCAGGCCCTCCGGCAACTGGCGCTCGTCAGACGAGGCGGGCCAGATGCGCGCGATGCATGAGCACTTCCACGACGACCGCGAGATCGACGCGGCGCACCCCGGGCATCAGTCGAAGCTCATGGCTGACGCGGGCGTGCAGCTCGTCTGCAGTCGGCGCGTTGAGGATGATCGTGATGTCGGCGGCGCCGATGCAACGCTCGACGATGGCAACCGTCGGGTCGTCGACCAAACGATCGAGCACAACCTCGGACGAGCCGTCCAGGGTGAGGAACACGATGCCGACCCCGGCGATGTCGCCGGTCGTCACCGGGTCGACCATGGCGAGGACACGGATGAGGCCGGCGCTCTCCATCCTCTGGAGGCGCGCCCTGACCGTGCTGTCGCTGACCTGGAGCCGTCGAGCCACCTCGCGGTTCGACTCGTGCCCGTCGACGGCGACCTCCTCGAGGATCCGTGCATCGAGCTCGTCGAGAGCGACGACCGGCGCCGGCAGGCTCGCCGGCGACCACCGCTGCATCGGCAGCGTCGAGATGCCGACGCTGTGCTTCGGGGTATCCGTCACGACATCGACGACGAGGTCCGACAGGCCGCTGAGCGGCCGGACGTGATCGGCCACCAGCTGACGCAACTGCTCGACGTCGGTCCCCAGGAGGTAGATCACCGCGTCGGCACAGCCGGACGTCTCGGACACCGCGTGCACGCCGTCGATCTCGAAGAGAGGCTTCACCGCGTCGCTCGTGGGGACGCCGTCGAAACGGGCCCGAGCGACGGCGCGTGCGCCGTACCCGGCAGCCGCCCAGTCGACGATGGCCGTCATCGCCATGGCGCCGGTGTCGAGCATCCGCCGCAGCCGGGCGGCCACGGTCTCGTCAGTGACCCCGACGGCCTCCGCCATGGCGCGGTTGCTCAAGCGGGGATCGTCCCGAAGGATCTCGATGAGACGACGGTCCAGCTCATCGAGCACGTGGATGTTGCCGTGGGTCCTACGCATGCCTGCTACCGAGCCTTCGGTGTTGGCGGTCCGGCGACCATCACCGAGCGTAGGTTCGCCCGGCCGCGCCGCGCGCGATGTTGGCATGTCCCATCACCGCTCCTGGAGCAGCTCGTAGCACGCGGACGGCGAGACACCGCTGTCAACGGCGAGCAGTGTCACGTCGTCCTGGGTAGGGACGTACGTCCCCCGGCCGGGGTTGTTGGACAGCTCGAGGTCGCAGAACCCGGGACGCCCGTCGACCGCGATCGTCGAGATCGTGTCTGAGCAGACAGCTTGTGCTTCGGGCACTGGTGTGACGAAACCCTGCACCCCGGCGCTCGGGATGCGCAGGGACTCACCTGTCTCGAGCGTCAGCAACGCGACGGCCGAGACCGGGGTGAGTCCGTCTGCGTCGAACGTGGTCAGCACTCGGAGGTCGCGGACGTCGTGCTCGACGCCGTCGCGGACGACGAAGCCGGCGATCATCGGCGGGCCGCCCTTCAGGTCCAACAGGAAGGTCGCGAAGCTCAGCTCGGGTCCGACGGTCCCGGAGAACATCCGATAGCGGTGCATGCTGACTCGGGTGACGTCGCG
>JBEEGB010000276.1:0-11636 GCA_041166585.1 Acidimicrobiaceae bacterium | reverse complement strand
CTCGGGGACGATCCGAGCGACGAGGCGCTGCACCGGGTCCGCATCCGGGCGAAGCGGGCTCGGTACGCTGCCGACGTGGCCGTACCCGTGGTCGGGTCCGCTGCGACGAAGCTGGCCCAGGCCATCGGCGCGCTGCAGGACGTGCTCGGTGATCACCACGATGCTGTCGTCGCCGAGTCCTGGCTGCGCACGTCGGCAGCCGGTCCCTCCACCGATGGCGCGGGGGCCCTCGTTGCCGGCGAGATGATCGGTCTGGAACGAGCCGAGGCGGCGCGGCTTCGCCGTGCATGGCCTCCGGCGTGGAAGGCCGCGGCGAAGGCGGGCCGGGTGCGGTGGCTCTCGTAGGTCAGCGCGACAACGTGGTGCGCGCCGCCGGAGGGGTGGTGTGGCGGATGGGCGCCGACGGCCCCGAGGTGCTCGTGGTGCACCGACCCAAGTACGACGACTGGTCGTTGCCCAAGGGCAAGCGCGAGCCCGGAGAGACCGACGAGCAGTGCGCGGTTCGTGAGGTCGACGAGGAGACGGGCCTGCGCGTCACGCTCGGGCGCGAGCTGCTCCCCACGTCCTACCGTGACCGCAAGGGTCGACAGAAGGTGGTGCGCTACTGGGAGATGACGGTGGCGGTCCCGACGCCCTTCGTGGCCAACGACGAGGTCGACGGCATCCGCTGGCTCTCCCTCGATGCCGCGGCACAGCTTCTCAGCTACCCGCGCGACGCGGACGTCGTCGCGAGCTTCGCCAGCTTCGCGTCACGCTGATCCCTGCGGTTCCGCCGCCAACGGGCAGGGCCCCCCACCCCCTCGCAGGAGCGGGGAGCCTCCGCCAGCCAAGCGGTTCACAGCGGCGGGAGCCGGAACCTGCTTGACATCCAGTACGCCACCTCTGCCTCATCCATAGCACCGTCGTCAACGGCCTCGGTCCACAGCCGAGGGATGGTTTTCCACCGGATCCCCACAGGGTTGTCCCTCTGGTTGCCCACAGCTGGCTCCACGTAGGGTCACCCTCGGGAGGCATCGAGCTGATGCGGCGACCGGGTGGAGACGAGCTGCGCGAGGCACGGCACGCGGTGGTCTGTGCGCGCGTCGGGTTGGAGCGCGACGGCTCGACCGTCACCGTCTTGACCGATGGGCTCGCTGACGTCGAGCGGCTGGTCATGATCCTCGAGAGCACCGCCAAGCGAGAGTCGCTGGCCGAACCGGTCGTCCGGCGGGTGCTCGATTGGCGCGACCGGATGAGCAGCTATCTCCTCGCTGCTCGCGCGCTCGACGAGATCAACGTCGACCGTGGCGTGGCCGTGAGCCTCCTCGCCCGCGGGCTGCTCACGATCGACGAGGAGCTGACCGCCTACGAGGCCGCTCGTGAGCCGGAGGAAGTGCCCTCGTCTGGGTGATATGCGTGACGCGGGCGTCCACTGTTGCCGCCCCGTTCACCTCTCGTTCACCTGGCCGCCCGACCGGCGACACCACCTCTCCTTAGCGTCTTGAGTGACCCAGCTCACCGCCCAAGGAGGGCATCCCTTGTACGTCAAGAAGCGCCGTGTGGCGTCGTTGCTCGCTCTGCTCGCCATGTTCGCCATCATCGGTGGGGCCTGCAGCAGCGACAAGAAGACGACCACCGCAGCCTCCGGTGGATCGACGCTGACGGGCACGCTCAACGGCTCGGGCTCGAGCTTCCAGGACACGTTCGACCAGAAGGCCAAGACCGAGTTCGCGAAGGTCGCCTCCGGCGTCACCGTCAACTACACGAAGAGCGGCTCGTCCGCGGGCAAGCAGGACCTCGCCAACCAGGTCGTGCAGTTCGCCGGTACCGACAGCTTGATCAAGGACGCCGACAAGCCGACCTTCAAGGGCGGCGAGGTGCTGTACTTCCCGACCGTCGGTGCGCCCATCACGGTGTCGTTCAACGTCTCGGGCGTCGACAAGCTCAAGCTCAGCCCAGACGTGCTCGCCGGAATCTTCCAGGGTGACATCACGACGTGGAGCGATCCCAAGATCGCGGCGGACAACAGCGGCGTCACGCTGCCGTCGACCGCCATCGCCGTCGTGCACCGCTCGGACGGCTCTGGCACGACGAGCAACTTCACCAAGTTCCTCAAGGTCGCCTCGCCCACCGTGTGGAAGCTCGACTCCGGTGACACCGTCAGCTGGCCCGCGACCACACAGGGTGCGGAGAAGAACAGCGGCGTCGCCTCGCTGATCAAGACCACGGACGGCGCCGTCGGCTACGTCGACCTCGCCGATGCCGTCAACGCCAACCTGAAGCTGGCCTCGGTGAAGAACGCCGATGGCAGCTTCGTGGATCCGACGCTCGACGCCGCCAGCGCCGCGCTCGCCGGCGCCACGGTGAAGGACGACCTGACGTACGACCCGATCAACGCCAAGGGCGCTGCGTCCTACCCGATCACGTCGCCGACGTGGGTCATCGTGTACGCCAAGCAGACCGACGCCAAGGTCGCGGCAGCGTTGAAGGGCTGGATCAACTTCCTGCTCACCGATGGCCAGGGCTTCGCCAAGACCGTTGGCTACGCGCCGCTCCCGACGGCCACCGCCGACAAGGCGATCGCACAGCTGGCCAAGATCACGCCTTGACCGCAACCGCACCGGAGGCTGCCATCCTTGGCACCAGTGGCTGAGCCGAAGCCGAACGACGGGCCCGCACCGCGCTCCGACCTCGAGGGGTCAGGGCGCGGGGCGGCCGCGGACCAGGTGTTCCGCGTCGTCGCCCTGCTGGCTGGCCTCACCGTGCTCGCCGTCCTGGCCGGCATCGCCATCTCGACCACGCAGAAGGCGTGGCCTGCCTTCAGCAAGGCGGGGCTGTCCTACATCACGAGCACGGATTGGAACCCGGGCCAGGGCAAGTTCGGTGCTCTGGCCTTCGTGTACGGCACGGTCGTCGTGTCGCTGATCGCCGTGGTCGTCGCCGTCCCGGTCAGCCTCGGCATCGCGCTCTTCGCCACCGAGGTCGCTCCCCGACGGCTCCGGTCCACCATCACCACGATCATGGACCTGCTGGCCGCGGTGCCGTCCGTGGTCTTCGGCCTGTGGGGCTTCCTCGTGCTGCGGCCCCAGCTCAAGGACATCTACAACTCGATCGCCGACGCCGTCAGCGGCATCCCGGTGCTCAACCGCATCTTCGGCCCGAGCCTGTCTGGCCAGAGCTTCATGACCGCCGGGCTGATCGTCGCCCTCATGATCACGCCGATCATCACGTCGATCGCGCGGGAGGTCTTCTTGACCGTGCCTCGCAACGACAAGGACGGGGCCCTGGCCCTCGGCGCGACGCGATGGGAGATGATCACCGGCGTCGTGTTGCCCCACTCGAGCGGTGGCATCGTCGGCGCGGTGATGCTCGGACTCGGCCGCGCGATGGGCGAGACGATCGCGATCGCGCTGGTCATCGGAGCCAGCCCCCAGATCGTGGCCAACCTCTTCGGCCAGGGCGAGGCCATGCCGTCGGTGATCGCGCGGAACCTCAACGAGTCGTCAGGCGACTACCAGGCCGCGCTCATCGGGATGGGCGTGCTGCTCTTCGCGCTCACGATCGCCATCAACATCTCCGCCCGCCGGCTCGTGGTCGGCTTCGATCGCCGCCTCAAGGGGACGTGATGAGCGTCATCACCGCACTCCGGCCGCAGGAAGGCGACGCCTTCGATCCGCTCGACCTGCAGAGCGCGTCGCTCTCGACTTCCCGGCGCCTGAAGAACCAGGTGGCGACCGCGTTGATGGGTCTGGCGCTGCTCGTCGCCGTGCTTCCCCTCATCTACGTCATGGTCGTCGTCGTGCAGAAGGGCCAGGGCGTGATCCGGGCCGACTGGTTCACGAAGGACATCCCCGCGGACGTTGCGTCCAACACGCTGGCCACGAAGTTCGGGGCCACGCCCGAGCCGATCGTGTACGGCATGCAGCCGGCCATCGTGGGCACGCTGCTCATCACCGGGCTGGCGGCGCTCATCAGCATCCCGATCGGGATCCTCGGCGCGATCTACCTCAACGAGTACGGCAAGCGACGGCGGCTGGCGTCGGTCATACGGTTCCTCACGGACGTCATGACCGGTGTGCCGTCGGTCGTCATGGGGATCTTCGTGTACACGGTGTGGGTGCTCCACTTCAAGGAGCGCACGACGCTGGCCGGCGCTCTCGCGCTGTCGTGCCTCATGCTGCCGATCGTCGTGCGATCGACCGAGGAGATGCTCAAGCTCGTGCCCGACAACCTCCGCGAGGCGAGCGCCGCCCTCGGGACGCGGACGTGGCGCACGACGCTCGGCGTCGTGCTGCCGGCCGCCCTGCCCGGTGTCACGTCGGGGTGCATGCTGGCCGTGGCCCGCGCCGCGGGCGAGACCGCCCCGCTGCTCTTCACCATCGGATCGATCACCACGCTCAACCTCGGCCTCGGGGGTCAGAACACCGCCCTGTCCACCCAGATCTTCAGCAATGCCACGCAACCCGGCGGCGAGCCGCTGGCCTGGGGCGCGGCCCTCACCCTCATCGCGATCGTGCTCGTCCTCACCTTGCTGGCCCGCGCTGTGACCTCCCGGCTCACGCTGCGCTGACCGGCCGATGGAAGAAGGCAACTCCGTGCCCAACACCGACACCACCTCGCTGCCGGCGGTCGATCCCGAGGTCGATGTCTCGATCACCGTCATCAGCGACCATCTGCCGCTCGAGACACGGGCCCCCGTCTTCGAGGTGCGCGACCTGAACGTCCACTACGGCTCGTTCCGCGCCGTGCGTGACGTGAACATGACCGTCTGCAAGAACGAGGTCACCGCGTTCATCGGTCCGTCCGGTTGTGGCAAGACGACGGTGCTGCGCTGCTTCAACCGCATGAACGACCTCATCGACATCGCGCGCGTCGACGGCTCGCTCACCTACCACGGCGTCGACCTGTACGACCACAAGGTGAACGCGGTCGAGGTGAGGCGGCGGATCGGGATGGTGTTCCAGAAGCCGAACCCGTTCCCCAAGTCGATCTACGACAACGTCGCCTACGGCCCCCGGATCGGCGGGACCAAGACGAACCTCGACGAAACCGTCGAGAAGGCGTTGCGAGGGGCTGCGCTGTGGGACGAGGTGAAGGACCGGCTGAAGAAGTCGGCGCTGGGGCTGTCGGGCGGTCAGCAGCAGCGCCTCTGCATCGCTCGGGCCATCGCCGTCGAGCCTGAGGTGATCCTCATGGACGAGCCGTGCTCGGCCCTCGATCCGATCGCCACCGGCCGCATCGAGGACCTGATGTCCGAGATCAAGCAGCAGTACACGATCGTGATCGTCACCCACAACATGCAGCAGGCGGCGCGCGTGTCCGACATGTGCGCCTTCTTCACGACCGAGGTGAACGAGGTGAGCGACGTCCGCACGGGCGTGCTCGTCGAGTTCGACCGGACCGAGAAGATGTTCTCCAACCCGAGCGACGAGCGGACGGAGAACTACGTGACGGGGCGCTTCGGTTGACCGATTCACCCGGTCGGACGCGCGGCGCGTTCACCGGCGAGCTCGACCAGCTGCGGCTGCAGGTGGAGCTGATGGCGGTGCGCGTCGACCAGAACCTCGAGCGCATGCGCGAGGTGCTCTCGACCGGCGACTGCGAGCTCGTTGGGCAGTCGTTCTCGGCTGACGACGAGATCGACGCCATGAACGTCTCGCTCACCGAGCGTTGCTATGACCTGCTCCGCCGCGAGGCGCCGGTCGCGTCCGACCTCCGCTTCGTGGTGTCGGTCCTTCGGATCCTCGGTGAGCTCGAACGCATCGGTGACCTCGCGCTGCGCGTCATCAAGCTGGCGCCGGACCACGAGCTCATGGCTTCGAACTCGTCGACCTTCGACATCCTCCTGGCGATGGCCGACCAGGTCGTCGAGCGCTACCGGCAGGCGCTGCGGGCGTGGGCCACGATGGACCTCGGGCTGGCCGCGGACCTCGTCGGGCTGTCGCGATCGATGGACGTCTACTACGAGCGTCTGATGGGGGAGCTTCTCCGTCTCGAAGGCCCCGACGCCGTGCACCTCGCGGTGTCGACCTTCGCCGCCGGACGTTCGCTCGAACGCATCGGCGACCACGCCGCGATCATCGGTGCGCGCTTGCGCTACCTCCTCACCGGCAACCCCGACCACCTCGCCGCTGAGGTGCGCTAATGGGAGCAAAGTCCCGAAGAGGACGCTGCGGCGTGAGAGAGTGGAGCCTGTGTTGTTGACCGAGCTGGCCACCGTCGTGGTGCGCCTGAACGCCGTCGCCATCGGCGCGGGCGTCGTCGGAGGGCTGGCCGTGGTGGCCGCGATCTTCTTCTGGTGGCGCGCCCGGCGAGCGCTCGTGCGCCGTGTGCAGAACGCCACCATCCGGCTCGAGGATCACGCTCCCGGCGCCGAGCAGCGCAGCCTCGACAGGAACCTGTCGCGGCTGGAGCGCGCCGTCGACTCGGCCGTCCTGCGGCGAGGAGACGCCAGCGTGGCCGAGGCCCGGCTCGCCCACGCGCTCGAGACCATCCCCCAGGGGGTTGTCCTGTGCGACGAGCACGGCGACATCGCGTTCCGCAACAGCGCCGCCGAGCAGTTCTCCGCCTCACGGCACGGCGAGGCCCTCGTGGCCGCCGCCATCGACGAGCTGCTCACCGAGGCGAGAGAGGGTGTCGGCGGACGGCGGACGCTCGACCTGTTCGGCCCGCCACGGCGCACGCTCGTCATCTCCGCGGTGCCGCTCGACGACGGCCGCCGCACGGTCGGCGGGCTCGCCATCATCGACGACGTCTCCGATCGTCGCCGGCTCGAGGCGGTGCGCCGTGACTTCGTGGCCAACATCAGCCACGAGCTGAAGACACCGGTCGGGGCGCTGGCGCTGCTGGCAGAGACGCTGCTGGCCGAGGACGACCCCGCGGTAGCGCGCCGCCTCGCCGAGCGGATGCTGTCCGAGGCGTTCCGCGTCGGACGCACCATCGACGACCTGCTCGAGCTGTCGCGCATCGAGGCCGAAGAGGCGCCGACGCGCGAACCGGTGCCCGTCCACCTCGTGCTCGCCGAAGCGGTCGAGCGCATGCGTCCCGCGGCCGAGCAGCAGGGCATCGAGATCCGCGTCGCCGAGCCCCGCCACGACCTCACGATCCTCGGCGACCGCAGGCAGCTCGTCTCGGCCTTGTACAACCTGCTCGACAACGCCGTGAAGTACTCCGACGCGGGCTCCGCCGTCGAGCTCCACACGTCCATCGCGGTGGACGGTGACCGCGTCGCGATCGAGGTCGAGGATCACGGCATCGGCATCCCCAGCCGCGATCTCGAACGCATCTTCGAGCGCTTCTACCGGGTCGACCGGGCCCGCAGCCGTGAGACGGGTGGAACCGGCCTTGGCCTGGCCATCGTCCGCCACGCGGCGAGCAACCACCAGGGCGAGGTGCGGGTCACGTCGCGCGAGGGCGAAGGCTCGAAGTTCACGCTGATCCTGCCGGCCGGTCCCGGCGCCACAGCCGCCAACCACGAGACGAAGGCAGGATGACCCCCTCACCCGACACCACCGTCCTCGTCGTGGAGGACGAGGACTCCTTCGTCGAAGCCCTCACGGTGGGGCTGAAGCGCGAGGGCTTCCGGGTCCACGTCGCGCGCGACGGCGCGCAGGCGCTCGCCATGTTCGATGTCGTGAAGCCCGACCTCGTGCTCCTCGACGTCATGTTGCCGAAGGTGAGCGGCATCGACGTGTGCCGCGAGCTGCGGACCCGATCGCGGGTCCCGATCATCATGGTCACCGCCAAGGGCTCGGAGATCGACACCGTCGTCGGCCTCGAGGTGGGAGCGGACGACTACGTCACCAAGCCATACCGGCTGCGCGAGCTCGTGGCCCGCATCCGAGCGGTGCTGCGGCGCACGCCGGCCGACGGTGCTCCTTCGGTGCTGTCCGGCGAGGCCACCGAGGTCGGCGACGTCGCGCTCGATCCCGATCGCCACGAGGTCACGATCCGCGGAGAGCCGGTGAGCTTGCCGCTCAAGGAGTTCGAGCTGCTCGGCATCCTCCTCGAGAACGCCGGACGCGTCCTCACGCGAGAGACGCTCATCGACCGCGTGTGGGGCTCGGACTACGTCGGTGACACCAAGACCCTGGACGTCCACATCAAGCGGCTCCGGGCGAAGGTCGAGCCGGAACCGTCGAACCCCACCCGCATCGTCACCATCCGGGGCCTCGGCTACAAGTACGAGCGACCGAAGGCCGACCGCCTGCCCGCGTAGGTTCGACGCGGTGACCGCCCTCCTACGATTGCTCCCGTGACCGAAGGGAAGGGCTGGCAGCCGCTGTCGCCGGGCCGGCGCGTCAGCGCGGCCGAGCTGTTCGCGGTCTCGCCGTTCTCGCGGCTGGCCCGCGTCCATGCCATGAACGTCGCCACCGACACGTTCGTGGCGACGGCGTTGGCGGGCTCGCTGTTCTTCTCGATCCCCACTGGCGAGGCGCGCGGCAAGGTCGCCCTCTACCTGCTCCTCACGATCGCGCCGTTCGCGTTCGTGGCTCCGCTCATCGGGCCGGCCATCGACCGGGCGAGAGGCGGTCGGCGGCTGATGCTGATCGTGGCGACCGCGTCCCGCGCCCTCGTGTGCGCGTTCATGGCCAGCCACGTCAACGACCTTTTGCTGTTCCCCTGCGCGTTCGCACTGCTCGTCGCGGGGAAGGGCTACAGCATCGCGAAGTCGGCCTTGGTCCCGACGGTGGTCAACAACGACGAAGAGCTGGTGCGGGCCAACGCGCGGCTCTCGCTGATCTCGGGTGTGATCGGCTTCGTCGTTGTCGGCCCCGCCGCGCTCCTCGTGAAGCTCGCGGGCCCGGAGTGGGCGCTCATCTTCGGTGCGATCACGTCATCCATCGCCGTCGTGCTCGCCACGCGGCTCGCTCCGGCCGCGGTCGCGCCCGAACCCGCGGGGACCGCGGAGCAGGCCGAGCTGCGGGGGACCGGGGTGGTGTTGGCAGCCGAGGCCATGGGCCTGCTGCGGGGCATGGTCGGGTTCCTCACCTTCATGCTCGCGTTCGATCTCCGCGGCGGAGGCAACGACGGACCCATCCCGGTGGGCCTCGCCGTCGGGCGAGGCGTGCGCTCGGTCGCGGGGTTCGCGGCTGTCGGAACCGGCCACCCCGCCACGGCTCCTGCGTGGCACTTCGGCGTGGTCGCGGGCGCCGCGGTCCTTGGTGGTCTGCTCGGCGCGCTGATCGCACCCCGGTTGCGCTCGTTCCTCTCCGAGGAGCGCATCCTGCTGGGCACACTCCTGGTCCTCGCCGCGGTGGGGTTGGCGTGTGCTGTGCAAGGCGGCCTGCTCGGGGCCGCGGTGATCGCGCTGTCGGTCGGCACCGCAGCGTCGGTGGGACGGCTGGCGTTCGATTCGATCATCCAGCGCGACGCGCCCGACGCCAACTTCGGGCGATCGTTCGCCCGCTTCGAGACCCGGTTCCAGCTGGTGTGGGTGATCGGCAGCTTCATCCCGGTGGTGGTGCCCATCCCGTCGCGGATCGGCTTCCTCGTCATCGCGGTGGCGTCGGGCTTCGCCGCCTTCGCCTACGCGGCCGGCCAACGCCGAGGCGCCGCCCGCGGTGAACCCGCGCACGGCCCAGCGACGGTCTCAGCCTTCTGAGGGGAGGTCGATGCGGGCGAGCCAGAGGCCGGGGGCGTCGACCTCGGCAGGGGTCGGCAGCTCGTGCTCGGAACGCCACAGGCGCTCGAGGCCAGCTGGGCCCGCTCGTTCCACGATGCCGGCGATGAAGCTGGCGCCCCGCTCGTAGCGCGACTGGTCGAGGTCGAGGCCGAGGAGGCGCTCCACGAATCGGTCGGAGCGATCGGTCGTGACGCGCCGCCGCCGCACCGCTTCGGTGAGCATGTCGTAGCTGCCGACAAGGCCCTGGCCGATCGTGTCCATCACGTGATCGACGTAGCCCTCGATCGTGCACACCAGCGCTTCGAGCTGGGGGAGGATCTCGCGCTGCGCCGGTGACTGGATGGCGCCGAGCAGCACCTCGGGATCGCCGAACACGTGCTGAAGCTCGTCGAGCGAGGACGGGTCGCCGAGGTCGAGCCTTCCGAGCTTCGACTCGAGCGCAGAGGGATCAGGTTGGAAGCTCGACGCGTACTCGCGCAGCAGGCGCGAGAGCCGCTCGCGCACGTGCGGCACGTTCAGCACCGCGTGATGTGCGACCTCGTGGATGCACACCCACAGGCGGAGGTCTTCCTTCTTCAAGCTCCACTCGTCCCCGAACTCGTCGACGTTCGGGACGACCACCAGCAGCTCGTCGGTCGGCGGGCGGGGCACCGGGAGGTCGTACTGGCCGAACGAGCGGCGGGCGAGGTGACCGAGCATCGAGCCGGCGGTGACGCCCATCATCATCGGACGCAGGGATTGCATCAGCGGCGCCAGCATCTGGGCGAACGGGTCGGAGGCATCGGGATCGTCGGGGTCGTCGAGCCCAGCACCGGTCTCGCCGCCCATCGGCATCGACTGCCCGAGCGAGCCGGCGAGCACCTCGAGCAGCTCGCGGTACGCGGGCGTGCTCCGCAGCACCCACTCGCCCCGGTTGACCGGGACGATGGTGATGCCGCGGCCGCTGGTCGAGATGGGCAGGCCCGTGGTGTTGGCCACCTGCAGCTCGGCCACCCGGGCGAGCTGCTCGAGCTGGATGCGATCGAGGGGATCGACGTTCGTCTCCGGCTGCCCGTCGGTGGCGACGGACACAGCGAGCTGGCGGGCGATCTCCCAGCTGTTCGCCGGTGCCTGCTGGAACACGAGCCGGAACATGTCGCCCAGCGGACCCATCGCCTTGAACGGGTCGTTGCCGGGATCGAGTGGACCGGGCTCGCTCATGTTGGCACTGTAGGTCGATGACCTCGACAGTCCTCATCGGGGGCAATGACGCGCTGGGTGAGCGGGTCAGGGCCCTGCTGGCCGCCGCTCCGGGGCGCGGACCAGCCGTCCTGATCGATGACGAGACGGCAACCGGACCCGATCTGAAGGCCGCCCTCGACGACGCCGACGAGCTGATCCTGCTGGCCGGCGGGCTGGACGTGACCAAGGCGGTGCTCGACGCGGCCGGCTCGGTCGGCATGACCCGGCTCGTGGTGCTCTCCACCGCCACGGTCTACGGCGCCTGGGCCACCAACCCGGTGCCTCTCACCGAGGACGCGACGCTTCGCCCGAACCCCGACCTCGACTTCGCGGTGCGGGCCGCCGAGCGCGAGCGACTGGTGGCCGAGTGGCGGGGCGAGCACCCGTCCGCCACCGTCGCGGTGCTCCGGGCCGCGACGCCGGTCGCCGAGGGTGCGAGCGGGTGGCTGAGCGATGGGTTGCGGGCGGCAGCTTCCGTGCGCGCCGCTGGCCCCGATGACCCGCCGGCCCAGTTCCTCCACCTCGATGACCTCGCGACCGCCGTCGTCCTCGCGCTCAGCACGGGGCTCGACGGGCCCTGCAACGTCGCGCCCGACGGTTGGATCGGCGGCGAAGAGGTCCGCGCCCTGATCGGTGGACCGCGGGTGCGGGTCCCGAACGCGGTGGCGAAGCGGATGGCCGTCCTCCGCTGGCGTCTCGGAGGCGCACCCGCGCCCCCGGGTCTCGTGCCCTACACGGTGCACCCGTGGGTGATCGCCAACGACCGCATGCGCGCCGCGGGCTGGGCGCCCTCCTACAGCAACGAGGAGGC
>JBEEGB010000275.1:0-3096 GCA_041166585.1 Acidimicrobiaceae bacterium | reverse complement strand
AACGCCCAGCGAGCGGTGTCGACCGGATGCGCGTCCTGCTCGTCGGCCACGAACACCTCGAGCGCGCCCTCGTCGGGCAGACGGCGCCGCTTGGAGGTCAGCGGATACGACGGGTCGCTCATGTGGCCAGAACCCTCATGTTGAAGGCGTGACGCTGGCGCGCTCGTAGGCGTCGACGATGTCCTGCACGATCTTGTGGCGCACGACGTCCTTGCTCGACAGGTGCACCCACGCAAGGCCCTCGATGCCGGTGAGGATCTTCTCCAGCCCG
Source organism: Acidimicrobiaceae bacterium (assembly GCA_041166585.1). GTDB lineage: Bacteria > Actinomycetota > Acidimicrobiia > Acidimicrobiales > JACDCH01 > JBEEGB01. The sequence continues at coordinate 2,825 of JBEEGB010000275.1, read as the reverse complement.
AGAAGACCGCTGCGCGCGCCTTGCACGTCGACCTGGGTGACGTCGCCGGTGATGACGGCCTTGGAGCCAAAACCGATGCGCGTGAGGAACATCTTCATCTGCTCGGGCGTGGTGTTCTGGGCCTCGTCGCAGATGATGAAGCTCCTGTTCAAAGTTCTACCCCGCATGAAGCCCAGCGGTGCGACCTCGACCGTGCCGCGCTCGAGCAACCGGGCTGCGCCCTCGGCCTCCACCATGTCGTAGAGCGCGTCGTAGAGCGGACGCAGGTAAGGATCGACCTTCGCCATGATGTCGCCGGGCAGGAACCCGAGCCGCTCGCCGGCCTCGACCGCAGGCCTGGTGAGGATGATGCGGTCGACCTCCTTCGCCTGCAGCGCGTGCACCGCCATCGCCACCGCCAGCCACGACTTGCCCGTGCCGGCAGGGCCGATCGAGAACGTCACCACGTTGTCGCGGATCGCGTCGACGTAGCGCTTCTGACCGCTGGTCTTCGGACGGATGGACCGGCCCTTCGCAGCGCGTAGCACTTCAGCGGTGAGCACCTCGGACGGACGCTCGTCGGCGTTCACCATGTCGATCGTGCGGGTGACACTGGCCGTCTCGAGCCGGTGGCCCTGCTGGAGGAGCAGCACCAGCTCCTCGAAGAGACGCCCGACCCGATCCGCTTCCGCCGGGTCACCGGCGATCGTGATCTCGTTGCCCCGGACGTGGATGTCGACGGACCGGAACGCCCCTTCGATGAGCCGCAACAGCTCATCGCGCTGACCGAGCAGGCTCGACATGAGCTGGTTCTCGGGAACGCTGATCTTCACTTGGGTCGGAGCCACGAGGTCACCCAATCTAGTGTGCAAGGGGTGGCGAAATGACCAGCGAAGAGCAGTCGGGCAACGCTCGCGGGCTTCTCGGTGGCGACGACCTGCTGGCCCGGCTCGACCGCTGGCTGTCCGACGCCCGCACCACGGAGGCCGCCGCGGCGCGGGTACGAGAGCGATGGCTCGTGCAGGCGGCGGAGGAGAGCGCCACCTTCGCGGGCGTCCTCGTCGACCTCGCCGAGCGTGCCGCACCGGTGGTCGTGGTCACCCGGGGCGACCGCCGACATCGCGGGGTGGTGGCCGCCGTCGCATCGGACTTCTGCATCGTGCGGACCCCGGCGGGCCGCGACGTGATCATCGCGTTCGCCGGCATCGCCTCGGTGCGCATCGACCCGACAGCGGGAGCGCCCGCCGGCGACCGGTCGCTGCACGTGGACGTTGGTCTCGCCGAGGCGCTCGCCGCGTTGGCCGGTGATCGCCCCCGGGTGCTGCTGGTCACGTCCGGCCAAGCCGACGGCATCGCCGGAGAGCTGCGGTCCGTTGGTCGAGATGTCGTCACCCTGCGCCTCGACGGCGACTCCGGAGGCACCGCGTACCTCCCCATAGACGCCATCGTCGAGGTCACCCTCGCCTGACCCCCGTCCGGATGGTCGGCGTCGGCGCTAGCTGCCTGAGGTGTCGACGGGCTCCGGATAGAGGTGCTCGAGGGTGCCGGGCTCGATCCGGCAGGCGTCGATGAAGGTGTCGACCTCTTGTTCCTTCAAGCGGATCACACGGCCGAACCGGTAGGCGGGGATGTCTCCCTGGTCGATGAACCGGTAGAGGGTGCGCGGCGTGATCCCCAGCCGCTTGGCCGCCTCGGCGGTGGAAAGCCAGTGGATCTCGGCACTCATCAGGGGAACCGTACACCACTTCTTCGTGATTTTCGATACCTGAGGTGATTTCTCCCGGTTCCAGGCAGGGGAACGCGCTCAGCGCTGCGAAACCACACACCGTGGTGCTGGGGGTGGGGATGCAAGGTGATGTTGCGAGCGTACGGGCGGCCAACGGCGTTGGCACGCCAGGCAACCTGGTGTCGCGTCGCCGCGGCCTCCCAGGAGGTCGAGCGGTCGTGGGCGGCCTCCTGGTGGCCCTCGCCGCAGTCGGCGTCTTCTCGGCCTATCGAGGGGCGTCGAAGCAACCATCGACCCGCTATGTCGTGGTGGCCCGAGACCTCGCCGCGGGCACGATCCTGTCCCCCGCCGATCTGTCCACCGAGCTCGTCGACCTGCCGGGCGCCGTGGCCGGGCGAGCGTTCACCGACCCCGGAACCCTCGTGGGCCGGATCACGATCGGACCCCTGCGCGAGGGCGAGCTGGTGCAGGGAAGCGTCGTCATCGACCAGTCGAGGGTCGGCACGACGTATCAGGTGTCGCTGCCGGTCGAGCGGTCACGGGCGCTCGCCGGCGGGCTGCTCGCCGGTGAAAAGGTCGACCTGTTGGTGACGTATGCGAACGAAACGATCGTCGTGTCTCGCGGGGCCACCGTGATCAAGAGCGACACCACCAGTCGGGGTGCGATCGGCCCGGGAGGCGAGACCACCCTCATCCTGGCCGTGGCGACACCCGATGAGGTGCTGGCGATCGCCCACGGGTCCCAGGCCGGCAAGGTGACGGTCGTTCGTGCAACGGGGGTTGCCGCGAGCGAACCGGGGCCGGCCTCTTACCACCCACCGAGCGCGAGCGGTAAGGGCGGGCCCTGATGCGCGGCGAGCGCTACGTCGTGCTCGGGCTCGCGCACGTTCGCTCGAGCTGGTTCCGAGAGCTGGCCCGCTGGTCGACCACCGCCGTCCTCCCGATTGAGTTCCTGCAGTGCGTCAGCTTGGAAGAGCTCAGGGCCCGTCTGGCGTCGGGGCGAGCGTTCTCTGCGCTGATCATCGACGGCGGCCTCGCCGGGCTCGACCGTGACCTCGCCGACACGGCCCGCCAGAGCGGATGTGCTGTGATCGTCGTGGACGACGGACGGGTCGAGCGC
>JBEEGB010000274.1:0-3582 GCA_041166585.1 Acidimicrobiaceae bacterium | reverse complement strand
ATCACCGCCGACGACGCACAACGCCATCGCGTGGAGGCGAAGGACGTGGTGGCTGCCGCCGCCAAAGAGGCGCTGGCGACCCCTCGGCCGGAACCTTCCACGGTCCTCGACCACGTGTACGTCCGGCCGCCGATCCCGCCCGAGCCGGAGCCTTCGGCTGACGGCGAGCCCGTCCTGTTCGGCGAGGCGATCCGCAGGACGCTGCACGAGGTGATGGCGGTCGACGAGCGCATCAGGGTGTTTGGTGAGGACGTGGCCGACGCGTCCGAGGACGTGATCGATCGCGTCGAGGGCAAGGGAGGGGTCTTCGGCACCACCCAGGGCCTGCAGCGCACGTTCGGGGTGGCCCGCTGCTTCAACACACCGCTCGCCGAGGCGAACATCGTGGGACGGGCGGTGGGGCAGGCGGTGCGTGGGTTGCGGCCGTGCCCGGAGATCCAGTTCTTCGACTACATCTGGACCGCCATGCAGCAGATCAAGACCGAGGCGGCGACGACCCGCTGGCGGTCGAACGGCGCGTGGTCGGTGCCGATGGTGCTGCGGGTGCCCATCGGTGGCTACCTCACCGGTGGGGCGATCTGGCACAGCCAGTGCGGTGAGTCGATCTTCACGCACATCCCTGGGCTCATCGTGATGTTCCCGTCGCGTGCCCGCGACGCGGCAGGGATGCTCCGTGCCGCGTTCCGTTGCGAGGACCCGGTGCTCTTCCTCGAGCACAAGCACCTGTTGCGTCAGCCGTACACGCGCGATCCGTTCCCCGGCCCGGACTACGTGATCCCGTTGGGCACGGGAGCGGTCGTGCAACAAGGCAACGACGTCACCGTCGTCACCTACGGCGCGACGGTCGAGCGGGCGCGCCGCGGTGTCGCCCTCTTGGACTCGGATGCGTCGGTCGAGATCATCGATCTCCGGTGCCTCATCCCGTGGGACCAAGCGCTCGTCGCCCGCTCGGTGGCCAAGACCGGGCGGGTGCTCGTCCTCCACGAGGACATCCGGACGTCCGGCTTCGGGGCCGAGGTGGCGAGCTGGATCGCCCAGGAGTGCTTCGGCGATCTCGACGCTCCCGTCGTTCGGATCGGCGCCAAGGACTGTCACGTCGCCTACGAGCCGACGCTGGAAGACGCCATCCTCCCCCAGGCCGGCGACATCGCCACCGCGCTCCGCACCCTCCTCGCCTACTGATCGGACGCCGCCTCAGACGTCCAAGGGGACCGGGTCGATGTCGTAGCCGGCGGCCGCGACCGCGGCGATGACCGTGTCCGCGTGCGGGCGGTCCATGGTCTCGATCGAGAGCTCGACGGAGGTCGAGCGGATCGGGGCGTCGGTGAAGAGCCGCTGGTGCGCGACCTCGACGATGTTGCCGCCGGCCTCGCCGATCACGCGGGTCAACAGCGACAAGGAGCCGGGCCGGTCATCGAGCAGCACGCGGACACGGACGAGGCGGCCACTGTGCACCAGGCCGCGCAGCACGACGGAGGCGAGGAGGCGCGGGTCGATGTTGCCGCCCGTGAGCACGACGGCGACAACCTTTCCCGCGAAGCGCTCACGGTGCTCGCCGAGCGCGGCGAGCCCGACGGCACCGGCGCCCTCGGCGACCACCTTCTCGATCTCGAGGAAGAGGTTGACCGCCTCCTCCACCCCGCGCTCGCTCACGGTCAGCACGTCGGCGCCCGCCTCGGACAGCAGCGCGCTCGTGAGGGCCCCGGCGGTCGCGACGGCGATGCCCTCCGCCATGGTCGGTCCGCCGGGGACGGGCTCGCGCGAGTGCGTCAGCGCTCGCTGCATCGACGGGTAGCGATCGGTCTGCACGCCGACGAGCTCGATCTGCGGAGCCAGCGCGCGCGTCACCACGGAGATGCCGGCCAGCAGGCCGCCGCCGCCCACCGGGCAGCAGATGATGTCGAGCTCGGGATGGTCCTCGATCAGCTCGAGGCCCACCGTGCCCTGACCGGCGATCACGAAGGGGTCGTCGAAGGGGTGGATGAGGATCCGGCCTTCGGTTGTCACGAGCTCGTGCCCGCGCATCATCGCCTCGGCGACCGTCTCGCCGTAGAGCTCAACCTTGGCGCCGAGGTGCCTCGTGCGCGCGACCTTCACGAACGGTGTGGTGGCCGGCATCACGATCGTGGCGGGCATGCCCAGCCGGGTGGCGTGGCGGGCGACGGCCTGCGCGTGGTTGCCCGCGCTCACGGCCACGACGCCGGCGGCACGCTCGTGGTCGGTGAGCTGCAGCAGCCGGTAGAGCGCCCCTCGCTCCTTGAAGGACGCGACGAACTGCAGGTTCTCGAACTTCACGATCACCGTGCACCCGAGGAGCTCGGACAGGGTCTGCGACACGGTCGACGGCGTGCGGACCACGGCCCCCTCGATCGCAGCCGCCGCGGCCCGGACGTCGTCGAGGTGGATGGGACGCTCGGCGGGCACGGGCCAACAGTACGGTTCAGCCGATGCCCGACGTGCCCCCGATTCCGCTCGTGGGCGACGACATGCTCGTGCCCTGCCTCGACGGCGTCGAGCGTCCTGCGTGCTCACTCGACGCCGCGGCCTCCACGTCGGCCTTCCCATCGGTGCTCGACGCGGTGACCGGGTTCGTCCCCTTCTACTCCTCGGTGCACCGCGGTGCGGGTTGGAAGAGCCAGCGGGCGACCGATGCCTACGAGGCCGCGCGCGCGGCGGTGCTGCGCTTCGGCGGCCGGCCCGTCGATGGTCCGGACGTCGCGGTCCTCTGCCGCAACACCACCGAGGCGGTGAACCACATCGCGTACCGGCTCGACCTGCACCCCTCCGACGTCGTGGTGACGACGGTGGTCGAGCACCACGCGAACCTGCTTCCGTGGGCGCGCATGGCATCACGCCGGTGGATCGAGTGCGGCGTCGACGGCACGTTCACGGTGGACGACGTGCGCGCCGCGCTGCGCCCCGACGCGGGACCGCGGCCCCGGTTGCTCGCGGTCACGGGCGCGTCCAACGTCACCGGCTGGCTCCCGCCGATCGACGAGATCATCGCCGCCGCGCACGAGGTCGGCGTGCCGGTGCTGGTCGACGCCGCACAGCTCGCACCGCACCGCCCGCTCCCCGTCGAGGCGGACTTCGTCGCGTTCAGCGGCCACAAGCTCTACGCGCCGTTCGGGGCGTCCGCGTTCATCGGTCCCCGGTCCGTGTTCGCCGACGGCGACCCGTTCCTCGCCGGCGGCGGAGCGGTCGACCTCGTCGACCTCGATGAGGTGGTGTGGACCGACCCACCCGAGCGGGAGGAGGCCGGTTCGCCGAACGTGGTGGGCGCGGTCGGCCTGCACGCCGCCCTCGACGAGCTCGAACGGATCGGGTGGGACGCCATCGTCGCCCACGAGCACACCATCGCCGCTCGGCTGCGAGAAGGGCTGGCCGCGATCGACGGCGTCCGCCTCCTCGGCCCGCAAGTCGACTCCGGCATCGACACCTTGGCCCTCGCGTCCTTCGACGTGCGAGATCTCCCGCACGCGCTGGTCGCCGCCCGGTTGTCCGCTGAGTTCGGGATCGCCACGCGCCACGGGTGCTTCTGCGCCCACCCCTATCTGTTGCGGTTGCTCGACCTGTCCGACG
>JBEEGB010000273.1:0-7625 GCA_041166585.1 Acidimicrobiaceae bacterium | reverse complement strand
ACCGAGATCGCCGCGCACGGCTCGACGAGCGGGTGCTGGCCCAGCTTGCCCTGCTGCACGACGCGGGCGAGCGCGTCGTGCAGCGCGAGGTAGCCGCCGCAGATCGACGCGGTGCGCGTGCCCCCGTCGGCCTGGAGGACGTCGCAGTCGACGATCACCTGCCGCTCGCCGAGCAAGGTCATGTCGCACACGGCCCGGAGCGATCGACCGATGAGGCGCTGGATCTCCTGTGTGCGCCCTGAGGGCTTGCCGTCCTTCACCTCGCGACGGATCCGCTCCTCGGACGAGCCGGGCAGCATCGAGTACTCCGCGGTGACCCAACCCTTCCCCTTGCCTCGCATCCAGCGGGGCACGTCTTCATCGATGGACGCGGTGCACAGCACCTTCGTGCGCCCGAACGACGTGAGCACCGAGCCCATCGCTGTCTCGGTGAAGTCGCGCTCGAACGTGATCGGTCGCAGCTCATCGGGCTCGCGCCCATCGTGCCTCGGACTCATGTGAGAAACCTCATGTGGGGTAAGGCGACCTCGACGTCGCGACCGAAGGCTTCCGCGGTCTCGCTGCGGTAGGCCTCGACGTCTGCGCCAGGCGGCAGGTGGGTGATGACGAGGCGGCTCGGCGTGGCCCGGCGCGCGTCCTCGCCGGCTTGCGAGGTCTTCAGGTGCGGGGCGCCGCTCTCGTCGTCGGCGCGCAACGTGGCCTCGCAGAACAGGAGGTCGAGACCTTCGCCGAGGGAGGTGAGCGACCAGCCCGCGGCGGTGTCGGCGGAGTAGCCGAACGACCCTCCGTCCTCGCTGTCATCGATGCGGATGGCGAGCGTCTCGACCGGATGGTCGGTGAGCGAGCAGCAGAGCTCGAGGTGATCGATCGCGAAGCGACTGGTGTCGGCGATCGTGTGCCAGTCGAACGCCGGCGTCACCGCGTCACCGCGCGCGCCCTCGACGCGGGCGAGCGTCTCTGCCGTGCCGTAGACCGGCGTCCCGGCGCGCTCGATGTAGTAGCGCAGCGCGTTGTACAGGACCGGCAGCTCACCCCAGTGGTCAGGGTGGGAGTGGCTGACGACGATCGCGGTGAGGTCCTCGAGCGCGATGTGCTCCTGGAGGTTGGCGAGCGTGCCCGGGCCGCAGTCGAGCCACACGTTCGCGTCCCGCGAGGACACGAGGTAGCCGCTGCACGCGTTGCCCGGACCGGCGAACGAACCCGACGAACCGAGGACGGTGACGGTCAGCCCCACGCGACCGGCTCCGCGGTGGCGAGCTCGGGACCGAGCAGTCGGCCGCCGAGCGTGGAGAACCAGGCCACGTCTCCGGACGAGAGGAAGCGGTGCGCGCCGGCGCGGCCGTCGGCGTGCGCGGCTGCGGCGCGGTCAGAGCCGTGGAGCAGCGCGCGCACCTCGAACGCGGTCTCGTCGGCCGACGACACCAGCACGACGTCGCGACCGAGCACGTCGGTGATCGTACGTGCGAGGTAGGGGTAGTGCGTGCAGCCGAGCAGGAGGGTGTCGACCTTGGCCTCGGCGATTGGCGCCAGCAGCCGCTCGGCGAGCACGTGCACCTGGTCGCTGGCGAAGTCGCCGCGCTCGACGAACTCCACGAAGCCGGGACACGCCGCGCACGTGAGCTCGACGGTCACGCCCGAAGCTGCGACTGCGGACTGATAGGCGCCGGACGCGACGGTGCCGACCGTGCCGATCACCCCCACCCGACCGGTGCGTGTGGCGCTCACGAGCGCGCGCACCCCGGGGTCGATCACGCCGATCACCGGCACCGCCGACGTGTCCTGCAGCTCGGCCAGCGCGGCCGCGGCCGCGGTGTTGCACGCGACGACGATCAGCTTCACGTCGTGCTGCTCGACCAGCAGCTCGGCGATCTCGTGCGCGAAGCCCCGCACCTCTTCGAGAGGTCGCGGGCCATACGGGTAGCGACCCGTGTCCCCGAGGTAGACGAGGCCCTCGTCCGGCAGCAGGTCGATCACGGCTCGTGCGACGGTGAGCCCGCCGAAGCCGGAGTCGAACATGCCGATGGGGCGCTCGTCAGCCATCGCTTGGCAGGTTAGGGGCAGGACCTTCGATCGCCGGTACGTTCAGAGCATGGAGTACTGGCACAACCCACGTTGCTCGAAGAGCCGCTCGGGCAAGGAGATCCTCGACGCCCGCGGCGCCGCGTACACCGAGCGGCGCTACCTCGACGACCCACCGACGCCCGCCGAGCTCGACGGCGTGCTCACCAAGCTCGGCAAGGAGCCGTGGGAGATCGCCCGCATGGGCGAGGACCGCGCCAAGGAGCTCGAGCTCCGGGCCCTCCCCCACGATCGCGCTCGCTGGATCGAGGTGCTGGTGGCCAACCCGGTGCTGATCGAGCGGCCGATCCTCATCACCGACGACGGTCGGGCCGTGCTCGGCAGGCCGCCCGAGGCGATCGAGTCGTTGCTGGCCTGAGGGGGCTCGCCCGCGGTCAGGGCGCTCCCGCGGGCGCGGTCGTCGGAGGAGCAGTCGCCGGCGTCCCCGTGGTGGGCGGTGACGTCGATGGCTCCGTGTGCGGCGCGGTCGTCGCGGTCACCGCGGTGGTGGGCGGTGCCACCCTGGTCGTCGGTGGCGCGGTGCTGGTCGGCGGCGTCGTGTTCGGTGGTGGCATCGTGTCGGCCGGGGCCTGATCACTCGACACGTTGGTGGCCTCGGTGACCGAGCGAGGCGTCGTGGTGCTCGATGTCGTCGAGGACGCAGCCAGCGACGTGGTCGTCACGGCCCCGCTCGCCGGAGACGACGACGCGCCGGCTCGGCTCAGCACCGCGACCACGAGCACGGCGGTCACGACCGCGATCGCGATGAGCGCGGCGCCCAAGGCTCGATCCATCGCAGGCCGGCGGGGAGGCGGGAGCGGCGGCGGCTGGTGCGGTCCGGTCGCGGGCCCGGGCTCGACGCGCGGGGTTTGGTCAGTCGGCTCGTCCCAGCTGCTCACGGATCGGCGTGTACCCGCGGCCGGCGACCGTTAGCCGGATCAGAAGTAGATGGTCGCCTTGGCCCGCGCCTCGACCACGTCGAGGTCGTCGGTCCACACACCGCTCGAGAGGTACTTCCACCCGCCGTCGCACACGACGGTGACGATGACGCCCTCGTCGATCTCGTTCGCGCACTTGATCGCGCCCGACATGATCGCGCCGGACGAGATGCCGGCGAACACGCCGACCTCGGTGAGCCTCCGCGTCCACTCGATCGACTCCCGGGGGCGGACGATGAGGCGCCGGTTGAGCATCTCGTAGCCGTGGTTGTCGATGAACACCGGCGGCACGAAGCCCTCGTCGATGTTCTTCAACCCGTCGACCATCTCCCCCGCGGGAGGCTCGATGGCCCAGATCTGCACGTCGGGGTTCTGCTCGCGGAGGAAGCGACCGACGCCCATCAGCGTGCCGGCCGTGCCGAGCCCCGCGATGAAGTGGGTGATCTCCGGGCAGTCGCGCCAGATCTCGGGACCGGTGCCCTCGTAGTGCGCCTTCGGGTTCGCCGGGTTGCCGTACTGGAACGGGAACCACCAGTCCGGGTGCTCCGCCGCCATCGCCTGGGCGCGGCGCATCGCGCCGTTGGATCCCTCCGCGCCCGGCGAGCCGATGATCTCGGCACCCCACACCTCGAGCAGCTGGCGGCGCTCGATCGACACGTTGTCCGGCAGCACGACCTTGAGGCGGTAGCCCCGGACCTTGCAGATCATCGCCAGCGCGATGCCGGTGTTGCCCGACGACGACTCGAGCACGATCTGGCCCGAGCCGCGCACGAGCGTCCCGTCCTTCTCCGCCTCGTCGATCATGTACTTCGCCGCCCGGTCCTTCACCGAACCGCCCGGGTTCTGGCCCTCGAGCTTGGCGAGGATGCGGACGTTCGGCTTCGGGCTCAGCGCCGAGACATCGACCATCGGCGTGTTGCCGATGAGGTCGAGCGCGGAGTCATAGACGGGCACGGAAGCTGCTCCTCGAAAGCCGACTGCGGAGGTCGACAATCTACCGCCGCAAGCCTGTCGCGCACATCGAAGGTTGTCGCGCTCAGGGCCGGTGTGCGGCCCGGAACGCGATGACCTTGCCGGAGCGCGACAACCTCTCAGCGCCGTTCGACGACGACCGGCTCCTCGGTGACGACGCCGTCGACGATCCGATACGAGCGCAGGACGGGCTCCGGCTCTCGCAGCGAGACGATCACGTAGTGCCAGCTCGGGTCGGGGGCCTGGGCCACGTCGGTGGGCGACGGGTAGGCGACCGTGTGCGTGTGGCTGTGCATCACGCCGAGCACCTCGAGGCCGCGGTCGTCCGCGTCGCGGTCGGCGCGCAGGTGGTCCTTCGGGTCGATCGTGTACACCTTGGACGAAGCGGCGATGTTGCCGCATGGGTAGAAGATGTCGACTCGCGCGGTGAGCGGCTCGCCGGCGAACAGCCCGCATGCCTCGAGGGGCAGGCCGTCGTAGGCGTGACCGATCATCTGCTTGTACGAGGTGTCCGAGAGCCGAAGCACGAGCGAGGACGCTACCGGCGGGCGGACATCCAACCCACGACCGCACCGAAGGCCGCGTGGTCGGCCCATTGCGGTGCTTGCGGCAATGCTGCGATTGCCGGATAGCGCCGCCCGATGATGCCGAGGTCGACCGCGGCGATGGCGAGGCCGGCGGCGGCCCCCACGAGCACGGGGTGGCGGCGACCCTCCACGGCCTTGGCCACGAGCGGCGCCCAGAGCGCGGACACCACCGTGTGGGCGGCGAGCCCCGCCGCCAGGCCGGGCCGGTCCCGGCGCCCAGGCACGAGGGTCCCTGCTGCGATCGAGGGCCACAGCAGGTCGTCGCGCCGCGTCATCGCGAGCAGGGTCGACGGCGCGCCGCTCAACGCCCATGCGGCCACCGTGGCCTTGAGCATGTTCCGGTCCCGTCCCATGGCCCTATCGTTGCCTCCCCATGGCAGCGAAGGCGACGGACGGACGCAAGGTCATCGCGACCAACCGCCAAGCTCGGCGCGACTTCGATGTGCTCGAGACGATCGAGTGCGGTGTCGTCCTCCAAGGCTCCGAGGTGAAGTCCCTCCGCGAGGCGCATGTGCAGTTCGCAGATGCGAACGGCTGGATCCGCAACGGCGAGGTGTTCCTGGTGGGGCTACACATCGCCCCGTACCTGAACGCCACGGGGATGTTCGCCCACGATCCCGACGGCGAGCGCAAGCTGCTGCTCCACCGCAACGAGATCACCCGGCTGAAGTCGAAGGTCGACCAGGACCGGCTGACGCTCGTCCCGCTCTCGCTCTACTTCAAGGAAGGCCGGGTGAAGGTCGAGCTCGCCCTCGCCCGTGGCCGCAACCGCCGGGACAAGCGCCAGGCCGTCGCCAAGCGCGACGCCGAGCTCGACATTCGCCGGGCAATGGCGCAGTCCCGGCGGACCGAGTGAGCCGGTACAATGGCCGCCCATCAACCAGGGGCTGATCGGTTTCGACGTTGAGACCGGAAGTCGAACGTGCGACCGGAGTTGCTCAGACTCCTTAAACGGGGCAAAAAACAGAAGCGCCAAGGGCGACTTCGCTCTCGCCGCCTGATCCTTCAGGTGATCGAGAGTCATCGCGACCCGTGAGGGAACGCGGGGCCTGACCATCGCAGCCCGGCAACAGAAGCGGAGGTTGGCGGCGGGAAAGACCGCTGGCGACGGGAAAGACCGTTGACGTCGGGGAAAGACCCGGCGGCGGGCCTGATCATCTAGCGATGTGAAGGCCATCCGACCCGGCGGTGCGCTTGCCGAACAGGCGCAATCTCGGGAATGGTCGTAGCACGGTCGGTGACCGCTCAGCGGACGAGGGTTCGATTCCCTCCAGCTCCACTCACTCACTCACTCACTCACTCTCAAAGGATCCGCGACCGAGTCATCGGCGCGAGCGTCCCGGTACGCGAGAAGATTTCGTTGGTTGGGCTCGCGGCTGGTGGGGGTAGTCGGGAGTGCCGCCGCACGTCTGCGGATGGCGGATGGCGGCAAGGCAGGCGCGGCGGGTGGGGCCGTTGGTGTTTTGGATGTCACCTGTCCCGACAACGAGGAGAGATGCCATGAGCGAAGCCGTACCCCATGTCCCCGAGGGCAGTGGGCTGTTGGACCGTGTGACTGGCAAGGCCAAGGAAGTCGTGGGGTCGATCATCGGCAACGACGACTTGAAAGAAGAGGGCGTCCTTCATCAGGACAAGGCCGACGCCGAGGCCGAAGCCCGCAAGCAGGCAGCCGCCGCCGACCAGAAGCTGGCCGAGGCAGAGCTGACCAGCAAGGAGCGCGAGCTGGCGGCTGAGCGCGAACGCCTCGTGGCCGAGGAGGCCGAGGTGGCACAGCGCGATCGGGTGGAACGTGAGCGAGCGGCGGCTGAAGCTCAGGTGGAGCGCGACGCCGCCGCGAAGGAAGCGACAGCCGACCAGATCGAGCAGGCCCAGAAGCGTGCCCTCGCCGACCAGGAAGCCACCGTCCTCAAGGACCAGCAGGCCGCTGAGCGCGAAGCAGCGCGCGTGGAAGAAGAAGCCGAGCAAGCCCGGCAGCGAGCGGCCGCGCTCGATGCCGTCCAGAACGACACGACAGGAGCCTGACGATGGACTTGAACACGATTCCTCGCACCGCGGTGAAGCTGAGCCTCGACGGGCTTCGGCTTCCGATCACCGCTCTGGAGAAGCTCGCCGGACAACGGGACAACGAGAGCTGGCCTCCGGCAATGGTCTTCGAGAGCTTCGAGGCCACGGCCAAGCAGGTCCTCGGCTCGATGCTGCGCGACAACGCCTTGGTTGACGAGGGCCGGGTGCAGCAGGCCAAGGTGAGCGAGCTCCGCAACGCGGTCGAGCTCGAGGTCCAAGCCGACCAGAAGCGAGCGGAGGCGGACAGCGAGCTCCGAGCGCGTCGTGAGCAGGCGGACCAGCGCCGCCGCCACGTCGAGGAGCAGGCCCGCCAGCGCGAGCAACGCATCGAAGCCGACAAGCGCGCCGCAGAGCAGCAAGCCCGCGCCGAAGCCGCGGAACGCGCGGCAGCAGCCGACAAGGCAGCCGAGCTGCGCGACAAGCGGGTCGAGGCGACCGAACGCAAAGCGCGACTCACCCGTGTCAACGAGGAGACCGCTGCCGTCACCGAGCAGCGCCGTGCCGTCCAGGCCACCAAGAAGGCCGCCACACTTGGCGAGACCCTCGACAAGAAGAAGGCCGAGCGCAAAGGCGCCTAGTGCGCCGAGTCGCAGCTCATGTCGCGGTTCAACGGACTTACGACCAACGGCGTGACGGCGACAGCCGCGGTACGTTGTCGCGAGCGGATGAGAGGGGGCGGCGCGATGCAGAGGTCAGAATCCATCGAACGGGCGGCGCGCGACTTCTATGACGGTCTCGACAAGGGTGACGTCAAGGCACTCGAAGGCTTGATCTCCGCCGACGAGGGCGTCCTCGTGATCGGCACGGACCCCGCCGAGTGGTGGGACAGTCGCGCCAAGATCATGCGGGCCTTCGAGGCGCAGGTGGCCGAGATGAAGGACTTCACGTTCCGGCCGGGCGACATCCACGGCTTCGAGGCGGCCGACACCGGCTGGTTCGCCGATCGGGGGGAGATCGTCACCCCCGACGGCACGACCATCGCCATTCGGCTCACCGGCACTGCGGT
>JBEEGB010000272.1:0-3856 GCA_041166585.1 Acidimicrobiaceae bacterium | reverse complement strand
TCGTTTGTGCACCGCCAGAACGGTGGCGGTGCAGGGTCCTCGGCGATGTCACAGGGCCGGAGCATGATGCGGTGATGAGCAAGCTGCGCACCTCGTTCCGATGTCGAGACTGTGGCGTGGTCGCCGTGCAGTGGGCTGGGCGATGTGCATCGTGCGGCGCGTGGAGCACGCTCGACGAGGAGCGGAGACTCACGTCGCCGCCGGTGGTCGGTGCGCCGCTGTGCCCCGCCGTTCCCATCGCGGACGTTGACGTCACCGGTTGGTCGACCCGACCGACGGGGGTGTCCGAGCTCGACCGCGTGCTGGGCGGAGGCGTGGTGCCGGGTTCGGTCACGCTGGTCGGAGGCGAGCCGGGCATCGGCAAGTCGACGTTGCTCACGCAGGTCGCGGGGGTGATGGCGGGCGCGGGCGCCAAGGTGCTCTACGTGTCGGCCGAGGAGTCGGCGCTGCAGGTGCGGGCGAGGGCCGAGCGGCTCGGAGCGTTGACGCCGGGCGTGTGGCTGGCCGCGGCGACGGTGCTCGGCGATCTCGTCGCCCACCTCGACGACCTCGCGCCTGACGTCGTGGTGATCGACTCGATCCAGACCGTGCACGATCCCGAGCTCGGGTCCGCGCCCGGCTCGGTGGTGCAGGTGCGCGAGTGCGCACACCGTCTCGTGCAGGAGGCCAAGGCGCGAGGCATCGCCATGGTGCTGGTGGGCCATGTCACCAAGGACGGCGGCCTTGCCGGGCCACGGGTGCTCGAGCACGTCGTCGACACGGTGCTCGCGTTCGAAGGAGACCGGCACCACGCGTTGCGGCTGCTCCGCGCCACCAAGCACCGCTTCGGCTCGACCGCTGAGCTGGGCTTGTTCGAGATGGGCGACCGGGGGTTGGCTTCGGTGCCCGATCCCAGCGGGCTGTTCCTCGCCGACCGGCGCGGCGGGCTCGCCGGTTCGGTCGTGTTCCCTGCGCTCGAGGGGCACCGGCCGCTGCTGGTCGAGCTGCAGGCCCTCGTGGCCAAGTCCACGCTGGCGCAACCCCGCCGCTCGGCACAGGGCCTCGACGGTGGACGGCTGGCGATGCTGCTGGCGGTGCTCGAGACGCGGGCGCAGTGGGTGCTCAACGCCTGCGATGTCTTCGTCCTCGCGGTCGGCGGCGTGAAGGTGGTGGAACCCGGTGCCGACCTCGCGCTCGCGCTGGCCCTCGTCTCGTCCCTCACCGACCAACCGGTGCCCGACGACCTCGTGGCGTGTGCGGAGGTGGGCCTCGGGGGCGAGCTCCGCCAGGCCGGGCAGACCGCCCGCCGCCTCGCCGAGGCCTGCCGGCTCGGTTTCGGCCGGGCGATCCTGCCGGAGTCGGCTCCGGAGCCGCCGCCGGGGATGGTCGCGCTGCGGGCGGCCACCGTGTCCGACGCGATCCGTCTGGCGTTCGCGGGGAGGGCCGCGCTCAGTACGCTTCCTGCGTGACGAAACCGGGAGGCTCGCGCAGGTCGTCGCGGCCCGACGTCTCGCTCGGCACCGGGGGTTACCATGCTGCGGTGAGCCCGCGGCGCAGCATTGCGCTCCTTGATGCGCTCGCAGCCGTTGCGCCCGGCCAGCCCCTCCGTGAAGGTCTCGACCGCATCTTGCAGGCGGGCATGGGTGCGCTGATCGTCGTCGCCGACGGACCCGAGGTGCTCAACATCTGCTCGGGCGGCTTCCTACTCGATGCCGCGTTCAGCCCCCAGCGCTTGTCGGAGCTGGCGAAGATGGACGGCGCGATCATCCTCGCCAACGACGCCAGCCGCATCGCACGGGCCAACGTCCACCTCGTCCCCAACCCGAACGTGCCCACGTCCGAGACCGGCACGCGGCACCGCACCGCCGAGCGGGTGGCGCGCTCGATCGAGGTCCCGGTGATCTCGGTGTCCGAGGACATGCAGGTGATCGCCGTCTACGTCGCCGACGAGAAGTACCCGCTGGAACCGATCCCACGGCTGCTGAACAAGGCCAACCAGGCCCTCCAGACGTTGGAGCGCTACAAGAGCCGCCTCGATGGCGTGTCCGGCTCGTTGTCCGCGCTCGAGGTGGAAGACCTCGTCACCCTGCGCGACGTCGTCACGGTCCTGCAGCGCACCGAGATGGTGCGGCGCATCGCGGAGGAGATCGAGGGGCACATCGTCGAGCTCGGCGTCGACGGACGCTTGGTGCGGCTGCAGCTCGAAGAGCTGATGGGTGGCGTCGACGACGACCGCCGTCTCGTGATCCAGGACTACTTCTACGAGGACAGCGCGTGGCACGTCGGCGACGCGCTCGAAGCGCTCGCCGAGCTCGACACCGACGACCTGCTCGACCTCAAGCGCGTCGCGTCGATGCTGCACCTGTCCGCCGGCGACCTCGACCTCGACGTGAACCTGCAGCCGCGCGGCTACCGGTTGCTGGCCAGGATCCCGCGGCTGCCCGAGTCGGTGATCGACCGCATCGTCGAGCGGTTCGGCAACCTGCACAAGATCATGCGCGCCACCATCGACGACCTCGATGACGTCGAAGGCGTTGGCGAGGCGCGGGCGCGGGCCATCAAGGAAGGCCTGTCCCGCCTCGCCGAGACATCGATCCTCGACCGCTATTCCTGATCCGGGCCGAGGCACCTGGCGTTGGCGACTCCAGTGCTCACCGACGGCTTCCGGCACCGCATCGAGTCGGCCTCCGGAGGCTTCCATGTTCGGTGGCTCGAGCTGCTGCGCGACCTCCCCGGCAACCCGAGCCAGGTGGAGGTGCGTCGCTTCGGTGACTCGGTGGTGGGGACGATGTGCGTCCGCTCACCGGAGATCGACTGGATGCAGCACGTCGTGGGCGTGTCCCCCGACAACGCCGAGCTCGTCCCGCGCATCGCGGCGTGGTACCACGGCCATCACCTCCGGCCCCGGTTCGAGATCGCTCCAGCCGCGGAGTTCCAGCCGCTCGCCGCGGCGCTGGCCGACGTGCACGCGCGCCAGACGGGCTTCATCGACGCGCTGTGGGCCAGGGCGCAATCGCCCCGCGCCGCGCCGGCCAGCGACGTGCAGGTGCGCGTCGTCGAAGCGGGCTCGCCCGACGCGGCCGTGTTCGCCCGCGTGCTCCTCGGCGGCCACGGCGTGCCCGACGACTCGTTCCCCGAGCACTGGGCGGCCGTGGCCGCTTGGGCGGCCGAGCCCGAGTGGTGGTGCTACCTCGCGGAGGTGGATGGCCAGCCGGTCGCCAGCGCGGTGCTGACCGTCGACGACGGCGTCGGCTACCTCGCGAACGCGGCGACGCTGCCGCCCGGTCGGGCGAAGGGCGCGCACCAGGCCTTGCTCCACCGGCGGCTGCTCGACGCGTGCGCGGCGGGCTGCGACCTCGTCGTCAGCCTCGCCACGCCCGGCGGGTCGAGCCACCGCAACATCGAGCGCGCCGGTCTGGGCGTCGCGTACACGAAGGTCAACTGGACCGTCATGTGACAGCCTGCGCGCATGCGCATCGAGCTGCCGTCAGGAACGCCCGCAGAGCTGGTCCGCCCGTCCGGCGCCGAGCCGTCGGCAGGGCTGGTGATCGCGCCTGACATCATGGGGCTGCGCCCGCTCTTCGACGACATGGCGTCGCGGCTGGCGGAGGAGCAGGGCTGGGCGGTGATCGCCGTCGAGCCGTTCCCCGGTCGCGAGACGATGACGCTGGAAGAGCGCATGGCCGCGATGGCAACGCTCGACGACGAGCGCCAGGTCGGTGACATCGCCGCTGCCGCCGACGCACTCGGCGTCGAGACCGTCGGGCTGATCGGGTTCTGCATGGGTGGCATGTACGCGCTCAAGGCCGCGGCCACCGGCCGCTTCGACCGCGTCGCCGCGTTCTACGGGATGATCCGCGTGCCCGCAGCCTGGCAA
>JBEEGB010000271.1:0-4045 GCA_041166585.1 Acidimicrobiaceae bacterium | reverse complement strand
CGACCGGAGCGCTGTTCGGTGCCGACAGCGTCTCGTGGATCATCGGCGGCCTGGCGTGGGCGGCCGCGCTGTGGGGCCTGTCGCGAGGCATGCGCTCGGTCACCCGAGCCCGCCTCCTCGGCGTCGCCGACGAAGCCTGACCTACCCCCCTCGCCCCCCTCCTTTGCCCACTGTGGACTCTGAGGTCCCATGGATCACGGTTCAGAGTCCACAGAGTGAGCGCGGGAAAACTCGTTGGACTCTCAGCCGTGGAATTCACAGTTGAGAGTCCACAGAGCTGCCGTCACGGCATGTGGTCGCCGACCTCTTCGCCCTCCTCGGAGCGGTCTTCTTCGAGGAGCTCGGTCTCCAGGGCCTCGCGCCGGGTCGTCTCATCCGGGTTACGTTCCTCGGCTTCGTCGGCCAGCTGGTCCACTGACTTCTTCTCGTCGGGCATGCCCTGCAGTACCCACGCCGAGTGAACGCGAGTCAGGCGCCTGCCCGCACCGCGGCGATGAGCTCGTCGGTTGGCCGGAACGTGAGGCCCGCCAGGGCCCGGTGGGCGTAGCGGAGCACACCCGCCTTGTCGATCACGAACGCCGAGCGACGGTAGAAGCCGAGCGGGCCGATGATGCCGTAGCTGCGGCCAACGTCCTTGTCCTCGTCCGCCAGCAACGGGAAGGCGAAGCCGCCCTGCTTGCAGGAGAACCCCTCATGGCTCTCGACCGACTGCGGGCTGATGGCGAGTATCTGCGCGTCGACCTCGGCGAACGCGTCGATGTCGTTGGTGTACGCAGTGAGCTGGCGGGTGCAGACAGGCGTGTTGTCGCCCGGGTAGAAGATCAAGACGACCGGCCGGCCCCGGTACTCCTCGAGCGTGTAGGTGCGGTCTCCCGTGCCGGGCAAGGTGAAGTCCGGCGCTGGCTCGCCGATGACGGCTGACATTGCCGCGCAGGCTATCGACCGACGGCGCGCCGATTCCGTCGCAAGGCGCCGCGCCGGCGGGCGCGAGCGGGCCGGTCAGGCTTCGATGGTGTCGAGGATGGCGTCGGGGATGTCGAAGTTGGCGTAGACGTTCTGCACGTCGTCCTGCTCGTCGAGCGCGTCGATCAGGCGCAGCACCTTCTTGGCGGACTCGGCGTCCTCGAGGGGGATCGTGTTCTGCGGGAGCATCGTCAGGTCGGCGGAGTCGACGGCCATGCCTGCCCCTTCGATCGCGGTGCGAACCTTGTGCAGGTCCGACGGCGGCGAGATCACCCGCCACAGCTCGCCGTCGTCCGCGATGTCGTCAGCCCCCGCGTCGAGGGCCACGAGCATGAGCTCGTCCTCGTCCACCTTGCGATCGACGAGCACGGTGCCCTTGCGGTCGAACTGCCAGGCCACCGCACCCGGCTCGGCGATCGACCCACCAGCGCGGCTGAACGTGCTGCGGATGTCGGCGCCGGTGCGGTTGCGGTTGTCGGTGAGCACCTCGACGAGCACGGCCACGCCACCAGGCGCATAGCCCTCGTAGGTGATCGCCTCGTAGATGACGCCCTCGAGCTCGCCGGTGCCCCGCTTGATCGCCCGCTCGATCGTGTCCAGGGGGACCGAGGAGTCACGCGCCTTCTGGAACATCGTTCGCAGCTGCGCGTTCGACGCGGGATCGCCGCCTCCCTCGCGCGCCGCCACCTCGACCTGGCGGATGAGCTTGGCGAAGAGCTTGCCCCTCGCCTTGTCCTTCGCACCCTTCTGGTGCTTGATCGTTGCCCACTTGGAATGGCCGGACATCAGATCTCCTCGAGGAATCGGCGGTGGATGCGGTCGTCGTCGGAAAGCTCTGGGTGGAAGGCGGCCGCCATGATGGTCCCTTGGCGCACGAGGACCGGCTTCGAGTCGACCGAGGCGAGCACCTGGACGTCCTCACCGACCCGTTCGACCACCGGCGCGCGGATGAACACGGCGTGGAACGGTCCACCTTCGAGGCCGTCGACCGCGAGGTCGGCCTCGAACGAATCGACCTGACGGCCGAACCCGTTGCGCCTCGCCGCGATGTCGAGCACGCCGAAGCTGCGCTGGTCGGGACGGCCGTCGAGCACCTCGGTGGCGAGGAGGATCAGGCCCGCGCAGGTGCCGAGCGTCGGCATGGTGCCGCGGGCGAGACGGTCGCGGATCGGCTCGAAGAGCCCGGACGTCTCGAGGAGCATGGAGATGGTCGTCGACTCGCCACCGGGGATCACGAGTGCGTCGACGTCGTCGAGCTGTGCCGGTGTGCGGATCTCGGCCGGCTCAGCCCCCAGGCCGCGCAGCACGCGGGCATGCGCGGCGAACGCGCCCTGCAGTGCGAGCACCCCGACCTTGCGCACCTGGAGGTCTCCGCATCTACCAGCCCCGGTCCGCGAGCTTGATGTCGAGGGAGTCGATCTCGAGACCCTTCATGGGCTCGCCGAGGCCGCGGGAGATCTTGGCGAGGATGGCGGGGTCCTGGAAGTGGGTGGTCGCCTCGACGATGGCCTTCGCGCGCGCAGCCGGGTTGTCGCTCTTGAAGATGCCGGAGCCGACGAAGACGGCCTGCGCGCCGAGCTGCATCACGAGCGCGGCATCGGCTGGGGTGGCGATGCCACCGGCGCAGAAGAGCGGCACGGGCAGCTCGCCGGTCTCGGCCAGCTCCTGCACGAGGCCCACTGGGGCCTGGAGGCGCTTCGCCCACTCGTAGACCTCGGCCGAGTCGGCCTGGGTGATGCGGCGGATGTCGCCGAGGATCGTGCGCAGGTGCCGTACCGCTTCGACGATGTTGCCGGTCCCTGCCTCGCCCTTCGAGCGGATCATCGCCGCGCCTTCGCTGATGCGACGGAGCGCCTCGCCGAGGTTGGTCGCACCGCACACGAAGGGCACGGTGAAGCGCCACTTGTCGATGTGGTGGGCCTCGTCGGCCGGGGTGAGCACCTCGGACTCGTCGACGTAGTCGACGCCGAGGGCCTCGAGGATCTGGGCTTCGACGAAGTGGCCGATGCGGGCCTTGGCCATCACCGGGACGGTGACGGCCTCCTTGATGCCCTCGATCATCTCCGGATCGCTCATGCGGGCCACGCCGCCGTCACGGCGGATGTCGAACGGCACGCGCTCGAGCGCCATCACCGCGTTCGCGCCCGCGTCCTCGGCGATCTTGGCCTGCTCGGGCGTGACCACGTCCATGATCACGCCGCCCTTCAACATCTCGGCCAACCCCCGCTTGACGCGAAACGTCCCGGTCTCGTGCGACGACATGAACAGAGTCTACGGCCCGTTCTGACGGTGCTGAGTCACGAATTTCCCGACTCAGCACCGCACAAACGGGCGCGGAACGGGCGGGGGTGGGCTGGGAGGGGTCAGCCGGTGACGGTGGCGCCGCCGTCGGGGACGAGCTCGACCCAGGTGCGACCGGGGGTGAGCTTGATCGGCTTGCCGGTGGAGTCGGCGTAGGTGGCCACCGCCTCCGGTGCGGTCTTCGTCCACACGGCCTCGATCACGTTGCCGTTGGTGAGGATCAGGGCGCGGCCCGTGCCGACGAGCTGGGCTTCCGGCACCGGGGTCCCGATGACATCGGTGATGCCGGTGTCGATGTAGTTCGTGAACTGCACGATCACGTTGTTCGGGGCGATCTGCACGCCGGCTTCGTCCACGTCTGCGGTCCCCCGCTGGTTGCGACCGAACCCGCCCCGGGCGGGGTCCCAGCCGTAGTCGACAGGGGCCGAGCCACCGCCGCCACCGAAGTCGAGGTGGATGGAACCGATGGGCACGGCACCGGCGCCGAGCGGTTCACTCGCCGCGCGGTACAGGAACAGCGCGGGTGGCGCCTTTGAGTCCGGAGGAGCGAGGGCGTAGAGGTCCGGTGTCGAGGAGTACAGGTTGTGCGGGGCGATGCGATCCGAGCGCCGGCCGTATGCGCCCGTCGCCGCGTCGTAGCCGACGTCGACGATTGGCGAGTCACGGATGATCGCGGCGAAGGTCGGGTTCGCGCCCGACCACGCGAACAGCGGCCGGTTGAGCGGGGAGAAGATCTGCACGTCGGTCGACCGGGCGGAGCGGACGGGCCCGACCGGAGCGG
>JBEEGB010000270.1:0-2677 GCA_041166585.1 Acidimicrobiaceae bacterium | reverse complement strand
CGGGTCGGCTTCGAAGAACGACTTCGCGGCCTGCGCCGCCTTGCCGTCGTGGCTGGCGAGCGGGTTGGGGTCGAAGGAGGGGAAGCTCCACATCGCGAGCACCGAGCCGTCCCGCGGATCGATGGCGACGACGGCCCCGTTGCGTTCGCCGAGCGCGTCGCGCGCCACCTGCTGCACGTCGGCCCGCATCGTCAGCGTCACGTCCCCGGTGCTGTCGTGCGCGATGAAGAGGTCTCGCAACGTCTGGTACTCCTGCGAGACGGCGTTGCCGCTCAGCTCGTCGTTGTAGGTCTGCTCGACTCCGGCCGCGCCGAAGCTGAAGTTGAGGAAGCCGGTGATGTGGCCGAACAGGTCACCACCGGGGTAGCTGCGCTGGAACTCGAACGGGTCACCGGGCGCGGACTTGTCGGTCTTGGCGAGCACCACGCCGTCCGCCGAGATGATCTGGCCTCTCGGTCGATCGAAGTCGCGGACGATCTGGCGCGTGTTGCGCGAGTCGGTGTTCAGGGCAGGGGCGCGGAAGACCTGGACGTAGTTGACCATCGCGAACAGCGCGAGGTAGCAGCCGAGGATCCCGGCCCCGAGACGGCGCAGCTGCTTATTCATCGGTGCCCACCTGGGTCATCGCGCTCTCGGCGTGTTCGGCGTGCACGGGGCACCGATGAACAAGC
Organism: Acidimicrobiaceae bacterium; assembly: GCA_041166585.1. Classification (GTDB taxonomy): domain Bacteria; phylum Actinomycetota; class Acidimicrobiia; order Acidimicrobiales; family JACDCH01; genus JBEEGB01. The sequence continues at coordinate 2,006 of JBEEGB010000270.1, read as the reverse complement.
GGCCCTTCGGGCCGATGCTTGACTGTGACATTGGTGAGCGAGCACGTCGTGCTCGCTCACGATGCCTCCACGTGCTCACGGAGGACGGGCCGTGCCGGCCCCTCTTCGAGCTTGCGAGCGGTGTCATCGGAGATGCGCATCAGCAGCGCGAGCAGCACGTAGTTCGCCACCAGCGACGAGCCGCCGTAGGACACGAACGGCAACGTCACACCGGTGAGGGGGAGCAGCCGAGTGACCCCCGCCATGATGATGAACGACTGCAGGCCGAGCAGGATCGTGAGCCCCGCCGCCAGCAGCTTCTCGAACGGCGCCTCGGCCCGCACCGCGATGCGCAAGCCGCAGCCGACGAGCAGGACGAAGCAGGCGATCACCGCGGAGGCGCCGAGCAGTCCGGTCTCCTCAGCGATGGCGGCGAAGATGAAGTCGGTGGTGCCGACCGGCACCCGGTCGGGGTTGCCGAGCCCCAGGCCCGTGCCGAGCACGCCGCCCCAGGCCATCGCGAACCAGCTCTGCACGACCTGGAAGCCCTTGCCGTTGAAGTCCTTCCACGGGTTGAGCCAGATCTGCACGCGGTCGTGCACGTGGCTGAACGACTTGTACGCGAACAGCGAACCCATCCCGAAGAGCCCGATGCCGACGGCGAGGTACGCGACCCGCTCGGTCGCGATCCACACCAGGAGGATGAACAGGGCGAAGAAGAGCAGCGACGACCCGAGGTCCTTCTCCGCGGTCATCACCACGATCGACGCGCCCCATGCCAGCAGCAACGGTCCGAGATGCTTGAGGTCGGGGAGCACGGGGGCGAAGCGGGGGAACGTCGCCATGCCGAGCAGCTCGCGCTTCTCGACGAGGTACGCGGCGAAGAAGATGGCGAGCACCACCTTGGCGAACTCGCCCGGCTGGAAGCTGATGGGGCCGAGGTACGCCCAGATCCGGGCCCCGTTGATCTCCCGTCCGAAGCCGGGGACCAGCGGGAGCATCAGCAGCACGATCCCGACGAGCAAGAACGTGTACCGGTAGCGCTGCAGGTCGCGGGCGCGGCGGATGACGACGAGGGTGGCGATGAAGGCGCCGATGCCGATCACCGTCCACCCGGCCTGCGCGCTCGCCTGCCCGTGGTACTCCGTTCGTGTGCTCTCGAGCCGGGCGATCATCACGTAGCCGAGGCCGTTGAGGAGGGCGGCGAGCGGCAGCAGCAGCCCGTCAGCGCCGGACGCGAGCTTGCGCGTCGCGACGTGGGCCGCGACGAACAGTCCGAGGATGATGCCGAGGAACGGCACGATGTTGGTCGGGATCGACGCCGTGCGGCCGAGGGCGGCCAGCGTGTAGGCGCTCGTGGTGATGACGGCCCCGAGGATGATGAGACCGAGCTCTGTCCTCCGGCGCGAGATCGACATCAATTGGTCGGGACTCCGGGTGGCGGCAGCGTCGTGGAGGTGGTGGACGTGGTGGAGGTGGCCGTCGTCGTCGTCGGGTGCTCGGTGTCGAACTCGTTGCGCAGGTTGGCGATGTAGGCATCAGCGTCCTGGACGCTGGCGAACTCCTTGCCGGCCTGGAGCTGCGTGACCTTCGACGCCGGGACCCCCGCGAGCGTGAGCCCGCTGTCCTTCTCGACGGTCGGGTCGAACCACAGGACGCCGCCGGGCTTGCCCCGGAACACAACCACGTGGTCGCCCTGCAGCTTCACGAAGTAGGTGTGCCGCGCGTAGTAGCCGACGGCCCCCGCTGCCGCGCCGAGGATGGCGAGGAAGAGGAGGCCGAAGAGCGCGACCCGCCACGTGAACCGGCGGGGCCGCTCCGCCTTGCGTGCCCGGCGGCGCTCCCGCCGCGAGAGCGTCGGAGGGGCGTCGAGGACCGGGGCCCTCGCCGCGGCCAAGGCCGCGACGTCCTCGTCGTCGTCCACGCGTGCGGTGCTGAACCCGGCCACGTCCTGCGCGTGGCCCTCCGCAGTGCCGACCCCCGTCGTCGCCCCCGGTGCGGCGCGCCCGTCGTCGGCCTCGACGTCG
>JBEEGB010000269.1:0-6634 GCA_041166585.1 Acidimicrobiaceae bacterium | reverse complement strand
GATGGTGAACCCGTGTGCCGCGCCGTAGGCGGGATAGGTGTCGCCCACGTCGGATCGAGCCATGTTTGCGGGAAAGGTGCCGGCGTCCCTTCCATCGATCGATATGCTCACGGTCGTGGGAGCCAATCGGGCCGGGTCGATCGCCCATCCGGCCACGGTGATGCCGTTGGCGGTGCGGTTGACGACGTCGAGCGAACCGTAGGCGCGCGAGCTCACTTCGAGCTGACGGCAATCGAGCAGCGCGTTGCCTCCCGCGCCCTCGTTGATGCCGTACGTGCACACGGTGTGACGTCCTCCTTCAACCAGCAGCGTGCCCTCGTAGCCGTGGGCCGCGCCGTAGCCCGGGTGGGCGGCGGCCACGTCGGGTCTTGCCCGATCCGCGAGCATCTGCTGGACGCCGACCCCGTCGATGTACGCGTGGACTTGGAGAGCTTCGCTCGCTCCTCGATCAATCGTCCACCCGGCCGCTGCGATACCTCCAGGAACGCGAGTGATGGTGTCCAGCGTGCCGAACGGGCTGTTCGCCTCCAAGGGAAACAGCCCGGGAGTCGATGCCGCGACCGCGGCGTCGAGGCGCGAGGCGTCGTGCTGCGCCGACCCGAGCCGGCGGCCGCTGTCGTGGAGCAACGCCGACATCTCCTCGGAGGTCAGCGACGGCGTGCCCGCCTTCAGCAACGCGGCCACGCCGGCTACCACGGGCGACGCCGCGGACGTGCCGCTGAAGGACTTGATGGTGCCGCTCAGCTGCCAGGCCGGGAGCCCGACACCGGGTGCGAACACGTCCACCCACGAACCGAAGTTCGAGAACGGAGCGACGGTGTCGAGCGCGGTCGTCGCGCCGACCGCGACGACGCCCGGGTAACGGGCCGGGTAGCCGGCGTTCGGGGGATCGTCGGACGCCTGGTTGCCCGCGGCCGCCACGACGATCACGCCATGGCTCACCGCGTAGTCCACCGCGTTCGCCAGCGCGAGGGTGAAGGGACCGCTGAGCGACAGGTTGAGCACGGACGCGCCGCGGTCGGTCGCGGCCACGACGCCCGCGGCCACGTCGGAGAGGCGCCCGGTGCCGGTCGAGTCGAGGACCTTGACGGAGAGGAGGCGCACGTCCCAGCCGACGCCGGCCAACCCGATGCGGTTGTCCGCGGACGCGACGGCGATCGAGGCGACGGACGTGCCGTGGTCCGAGGGGCCGTCGTGGACGTCGGTCATGTCGACCTCGGTCCCGATGAGCTTCGACGCGAGATCGGCGTTGCTGGGGTCGACGCCGCCGTCGAGCACGGCCAGCGTCACCGAAGCACCATGGGTCTTGGCCCAGAGCTGACGCAGCCCGATCTGGTCGACGTAGCCGGAGAGGAGCCCGCCGCACGTCGCGGCTGCGATGAGGCAGGGGTCGCTCGGGGTCGATGGCAGGGGGAGGTCCGCGGCGTGGTAGGCGACGTCGGCTTCGACGCCGAGGACACCGGGCAGCCGGGCGATGGCGGCGGCATCCGCCGCGTTGGCGTCGACCGACAGGACGCCGGCGCCCATCGACTCGGCGCCGTCGAGCACGGTCTCGTTGGCGCCGGCGTTCGCGGCGGCCTGGCTCTCGAACGTGACCAGGACCGGTGCCGTGTCCGCCGCGGCCGGCACAACCGGGAGGAAAGCCGCAAAGCATCCGAAGAGGAGCCCGAGCATGGCGACGCGTGGCCATGGCACCGTGCGCGGTGCTGTCCTCGCTGCCTGCCCCTTGAGCCCCACTCGCGTACGCCTCCTGGGCCCGTTACCGCCGGAACCACCCAGAGGGGTGCGCCACACACCCATTGTTCGGTGCTGACTTCGGTTTTTCCGAAGTCAGCATCGAACAAACGGGGACGGACTAGGGGAATTGGACTCGGCGGCGGATGCGGCCGAGGGCCTTGCGGACGACGAGGGGGGCGCTGCCCTCGGACCAGAGGAGGCGGATGATCCGCACGTCCTGGCGCCAGCCGGTGCGGTGGAACGGGTTGGCGGTGGCCGGGATCAAGATGGCGGGGCCCATCTCGGGATCGAGCAGGTCGGGTGAGCGGCGCGGGGCGCGGCAGAACTCGACCAGCGGCTTCACCGCCTCGGACCACCGGAGCCCGACGGCCAGGCGGGCCGACGCCTCCCGGCACCGCGCCCGGAAGTCGTGGTCGTCGAACATGCGGAACAGCGCCTCTTCCAGCGCGTCCACGTCGTCGGGCGGGACGGCGATGCCGGCCCCCTCGGCTTCGATGAGCTGAGCGAGCGCGTCGCCGCCGGTGCACACCACGGGGAGCGAGGCCCACAGGTAGTCGAGGATCCGGGTGCGGAACGAGAAAGCGGTCTCGACGTGGTGCAGGTGCGTGCTGACGGCGACGTCGGCTTCGAGGAGGTAGTTCTGCCGGTCGTCGTACGCGACCCACTCCTCGTTGAAGAACACGTGGGTGCCGGTGAGGCCGAGCGTGTCGGACAGCGCGACCGTCTCGACCGCCATGCGCATCTCGGGCACGTCGACGTTCGGGTGGCGCAGGCCGAGGAAGAACAGCCGCACGTCGGGCATCCGCGCCCGCAGCTTGTCGACGGCGCGCAGCAGCGTGAGCGGATCGAACCAGTTGTAGATGCCGCCGCCCCACAGGATCACCTTGTCGTCGAGCCCGATGCCATCCACGACACCCTTGATCGCCGGCCCGGTCTTGATCGGCGGGTCGTCCGGTACACCCGACGGCACGATCGCGATCAGCGAGTCGAGGCTCTCGTTCTCGTCGTACGTCAACGGGTTGACGCGGCCAAGCGCCGCGAGCTGGCCGAGCCAGAAGTCGCGCTGCTTCGCGCTCGCGCACAGGAAGAAGTCGCCGCGCGCCAGCTGCTCGTTGAGCACCTCGGTCGACGAGCGCACCACCTCGCGCCGCCGCGCCTCGCCGAGGTCGCGCGCCTGCTCGAGCTGCTCGAGGTGGATCGGGTCGTACACGTCGGCGACGATGATCTTCCGTGACGTGCGCAGCACCGGGTGCTGGTACATGATGAAGCCCTGGAACACGAAGACGTCACACCAGTTCTCGAGCTGGATGATGTCGTAGGGCGTCGCCAGCGACACCTCGAAGTCGGGATGGGTGAGGCCGCAGGCCTGGGTGCTGACGAGCTTCACGTCGTGCTCGGCTGACAGCGCGAGGGCGAGCTGCCACGCCCGGATCGCCGGTCCCGCCATCCGCGGCTGCAGGACGTCGCCGGTGGCGACCACGATCTTGCGGCGGCTGGTGAACATGCGGTCGACGTGCAGTGCCTCGACGACGTCGTTGAAGCCCTCCACGAACCGCGGGTCACCGATGTTCGGGTGCAGCGGGAGCCGGAAGAGGCGAAGGATCTCCTGGTCGGTGCGGCGCCGCCGGGTCTGGATCCACTCGCGGTCGCGCTCCAGCTCCTTGATCTCCTCGACGAAGCCGTCGACCGCGTGCACCGACGCCATGGTCAGCTTGGAGACCGTCGCGGTCGGATCCTCATCCTCGACCGGCGGGGTGCGAGCGAGGTCGAGCGAGTGCGTGTCCTCGTTGCCGAGCACGACGCCGCGGTGCACGCACAGGGCGAGCGCGGCCGGCAGCGCGGTCTGGAGGTTCGCGTCGCTGTAGTTCTTGTAGATGGTGAACAGGGCGTTGCGCTCGAGCAGGTACTGCTCGCGCCAAGGCCCGTAGCTCTTCATCGATGCGTGGTGGCGGTGGAAGACGAGCGACTCCGACACGTAGCGCACGCGGTGGCCGAGGAGCCACAAGCGCCAGCCGAGGTCGACGTCCTCGAAGAACATGAAGAAGCGCTCGTCGAAGCGCCCGACGGACTCGAAGACGTTGGCCCGGATGACCATCGCCGCGCCGCTGGCGAAGAGGACGTCGGTGTCGCGGTCGTGGAGCGGCGAATCGGGGGTGCCGGCGTGGAGCTTGAACCCGTGGCCGTAGAACGACAGGGCGGCGGCGACGAAGTCGACCGTCTGGCCCTCCCAGTCGAGCACCTTGCTGGCCACGCAGGCCACGGTGGGATCCCCCGTCAGCGCGTCGACGGCATGCCGCAGCCAGCCGGGGTCCGGGCGGGCGTCGTTGTTCAGAAAGGCGACGTACTCGCCGCTGGCCACCTCCGCGCCGCGGTTGCAGCCGCCGGCGAAGCCGTGGTTCTCCTTGAGCGCGAGCACGCGGACGTTGGGGTGGGCGCCGGAGATCTGCTCGACGCTGCCGTCACCCGACGCGTTGTCGACGACGATGAGCTCGAGCAGGTCGCGGGACCAGTCGACCTCGGCCAGTGCGTCCAAGCAGGTGATGGTGTCCTCGGCGCCGCGGTAGTTCAGCACCACCACCGACACGACACCTTCTCTCACTTTGCTCACCTTCCGGCCTCCCCGCGGCGAGACGACAACCTACTCGGCACCCTCTTCAGGGCTCGTTTCAGCGTGCTACCAAGACCTGTGTGCTCGAGCTGTTCGTTGACCACGGCCAGCTCGGCACCAAGACGGTGGACGTGGTCGCGGAGCGCCCAGACCTCGGCTTCCTTCGCCGCCGCCGCGTCGAGGGCCGCGTGCTCGGCGGCGCGGCTCGCGACGAGCTGGTCGCGGAGCGAAGCAGCCCGGCTGAACGACCCCTGCGGGAGGATCCACGGCGAGCGGTCCAGCGCGTCAGCGGCCATCAGCAGCTGGTGGATCCCGGAGGCCGGGCGGTCGGCCGGCACCGCGACGGTGACCTCGTCGAGGTAGTCGACGCCGCACAGCTCGGCCGCACGCAGCAGGAAGACGGCGTACATCGCAGGGCCGAGCTCGGGGTCGGGCCCGATGCCGCACGTGCTCAGCGCGTCGGTCGGAACCGCGTGCGCGGCGAGCACGAGCGCGCCTGGTCGGTCGGCGTGCAGCACGTCGAGCCACAGCTGGCCGAGCGGTGCGTCCTCGCCGGCGAGCGCGGCGAACGGTGCGCTTCCCGCGTCGGCAACCCGGGCCGCGTCGAGCGCGACCGCGCCGCTCACGAGCATGCGTGACGGCGCGCGGGTCTCCTCGCGCTGAAGCTGCTCCAACCACGTCGGGCTCAAGCGGGTGGCGTCGTCGAGGAACGCGACATAGCGGCCGCGCGCCTCCATGGCCTGCGCCGCGGTCGCATCGGAACCCGGTTCGAGCACAACGACCTCCACGCCCTCGACGGTCTGAGCGGCGAGGTCGGCGAGCAGCGCGTCGAGGCCCTTTCCCCCGGCGTCATCGACGCGCACGAACACGGTGACGAACTGGTCCCGGACATGCTGGTCGCGGATGTCGACCGGCTTCGGCGCCGGCGGAGCGACGCGACAGCGGCGGACGAACTGGTAGGTGGTCGCGTGGGCGTCGGTGGCTCTGCGCAGGCGCAGCAGCAGCTCGCGGCCGGGTGCGCCGGGACGGATCACCGGGGCGTCCTCGGGGAAGCGTTGGTCGCTGTACTCGAGGTCGACGTCATCGGTGTCGACCTGCTCCCAGCCCGAGCCGCCGAGCAGCTCGTCGAGCAGCCGCTCGTTGAAGAAGCGCAGGTGGGTGTCGTCCAGCAACCCCGTGCCGGTGAGGTCCCATCGGCCCATCAACAGCTTGGCGCCGACGTCGACGTGGCTGACGTTGGGGATGCTGACGACCAGCTGCGCGTCCAGATGGTCTCCCGCGACGGAAGCGACCGCTCGCAACGCCTCGCTCGGATGCTCGAGGTGCTCGAGCACATCGAGGGCGAGCACGGCGGCCAGGCGGCGGTCGCCGATGATGGCCTTGATCGCCACGGCCAGCTCGTCGGGCGGCACGGTGAGGCTGAGCGGGTGGACGTCGAAGCCGCGGCTGCGGACGTCGTCGAGCGCGGCCATGTCGACGTCGGTGCCGACGTACTCGTACCCCGCATCGCGCAGGACCTCGGCCACCGGGCTGCGTCCACATCCGAGGTCGAGCACCATCCCCCCGGCGACGCCCGAGCGCTCGAGCAGGCGCACGCAGCTGCCGTAGGACGAGTGCTCCTGGTACTCGCGCGGGTACTGCTTCACTTCGTCCGACCTTCGAGACGGTGCCCTTCGGGATCGCACAGGTAGTCGTAGATGCCGCTCAGCGCACCGGGCCAGTCAGCATGACCGGCGGCGATGTCGGCCAGCCCTTGCGCGCGGAGCTTGGACCGCAGCTCGTCGTCGGTGACCATCCGGTCGAGCGCATCGAAGAGGCCGTCGACGGTGCGAGGGGCTCGGAGCGCGTTCTCCTCGTGGTGCAGGATCCAGTCACCGGCTGGGTTGTCGAACGCGACCACGGGCACACCGCACGCCATCAGCTCGAGCGGCAGGTAGGACGGGTGCGCCGACACCGTGAGCGCGACGCCGACGTCGCACGTGCGGTACAGCTCGCCGGTCTCGCGGTAGTCGAGCAGGCCGAGGTGCTGGATGCCGCTGCCGAGGTCCTCGGGCCGAGCCCACGATCCGGCGGTGACGATGTGCACGCGGTCGCCGTGCTTGCGCTTGAGCTCGTCGAGCGCGAGCGACGCCAGCTCCCAGCAGTTGCGCCAGTGCCCGGGGCGGGCATACAGGAAGACGCGCACCGGGCCGTCACCGGCGGAGGACTGCCTGCCGTTGGCGTGGAACACGGTCTGGTCGACCGCAGGAGAGAACGCGAAGCCCTGCCCGCCGTACTGCTTCTCGTAGA
>JBEEGB010000268.1:0-7810 GCA_041166585.1 Acidimicrobiaceae bacterium | reverse complement strand
GCGCGAGACGTCACGACGCGCAAGCAGATCGACGACGAGAAGGCCGACTTCCTCGCCACCGTCAGCCACGAGCTGCGCACCCCGCTCACACCCATCAAAGGCTTCCTGCAGACGCTGCTCCGGCGCGACACCGAGTTCAGCGACGAGGAGCGTCGCCACATCTACACCGTGATGCTGCGGGAGGAAGCTCGTCTCGAAAGGCTCGTGCACCAGCTGCTGCAGGCCACATCGCTCGAGCACGCCGAGAAGCTCCTCATGCCCGAAGCGGTGGACTGGGCGAGCGCGGTCGGCGAGCAGGTCGACACCATGCGCAGGCAGGAGCCGGATCGCGAGATCTCCCTCATCGTGGCGCCGGATCTGCCGCGCGTCGTCGCCGACGAGCAGCTCGCCGGCCAGGTGCTGGCGAACCTCCTCTCCAACGCTTGCAAGTTCTCTCCACGCGACGGCAACGTCGGCGTCGCCATCGCGCACGACGGGCATCGCGTGGTCACCTCGGTGGCCGACGGCGGCCCCGGGGTCGCCATGAGCGACCGTGAGCGGATCTTCGAGAAGTTCACGCGGCTGGGCGACCACATGACCCGGCCGCAGCAGGGCGTCGGTCTCGGTCTCTACATCGTGCGACGCTCGCTCGAGGCCATGTCCGGCACCGTGTGGGTCGACGAATCACCGGGCGGCGGAGCGACGTTCTCGTTCAGCCTCCCCGTAGCACCGGTCAGGCGCCATGTCACGACTCCGTGATCGTCACCGTGTTGATCGTCACCGCGGGGTTCGGCGCGGCATCACCGGCGCCGCCGCTGTCGAGGATCTTCTTGAGCACGTCGAGCCCCTCGGTCGTCGCGCCGAACTTCACGTAGACGCCTTGGCTGTCGAGGTTGCTGACGGCGTCGGTGGCGCCGAAGAAGAACTGCGCACTCGCGCCGTTGGGCTTTGCGGAGCGCGCCATCACGAGGTCGCCGGCGGCGTACTTGAAGGGCCCTCCGGACACCTGACCCGTCGTGGCACCGGGCAGCGAGTTGAAGTCGAAGCCCTCGTCGAGGAGGTCGTAGCCGGGTCCCTTGTCCGAGTTCGTGTTGCCGTGGGGAGACCCGCCCTGGATGATGCCGATGCTCGCCGACGTCCGGAAGATCGTCGTGTTGTCGTAGTAGTGGTAGCGCGAGAGCACCACGAAGTTGTTGGTGGTGCCGGGCGTCGTCGTGGGATCGAGCTTGACCTTGACGGTGCCGGCGGTGGTGTCGAACGTCGCGACGTAGGTCTTGGCCGGATCGATGCACAGCTGGGGCGCGGCGGTGAAGTCGATCGTCCGGGGCGACGATCCGTCCGCGTTGGGGCACGCTCCGGAGCCGTACGTGAAGGCGGCGGGGGGTGCGGACGAACTGGCGGTGGTCGAGGTGGCGGTGTCGGCGGAGCTGGACGAAGCGGTCGTTGCGACCGGCGTCTTCGAGTCGCCGCCGAAGAACCGGGACGTCACCAGCAGGGCCACCACGATGGCCACGATGATCAGCCCGACGTTGCGCAGCGAGCGCATCCGCTGCTTCCGCTTCTGATCGGCAATAGCCTGTTCCAGTCGGACCTGGCGCCCTTGCTTCTGACGCTCGCGCTTGGCGGTTCCCATAAGGGGCGGAAAACTAGTGGAGTGCCCCGGGAGGGGGAGTTCGGGGGGGCGACGTCGAATGTTCCGACGCACACGGGAGGGAGGCCGCGCGGTCAAGGCGGCCCGATGAGATGACCAACATCAACGACGACGAGTCACCCTCGGCGTTTTCCGTCGAGGTGGGGCGCCGCTTACGTGCGGTGCGCAGGGCCGGCCGCTTTTCGCTCGACGAGGTCGAGCGGACGTCGGGCGGTCGCTGGAGCGCGTCGGCGATCGGGGCCTACGAGCGTGGCTTCCGGAACCTGAGCCTTCCCCGCCTGCGGGAGCTCGCCGAGTTCTACGGCGTCCCCATGGGCGTGCTGCTCGGCGAGAACGACGGCGATGCGGCCACGACCGTCGCTCGCCCGGCCAAGGTGATGCTCGACCTCAGCGCGCTGGCCGCCACCGACGAGGCGGCGCCGATGTTGCGTTACCTGCGCACGATCATCCTCGAGCGGGGCGACTTTAACGGGCGTGTCCTCTCGGTCCGCCGCGACGACGTCCGGGCGCTCTGCGCCATCATCCAGACCAGCGAGCAGGACCTGTTCGACCAGCTGCGGACCTGGGGAGCGCTCCTGGGTGGCGGACCGAGCGGCGAGGACGACGACGACGCCGCCGAGGACGCCGTCTGACGTTGTGCCCTCGCCGCGAACAGGGTGAGCGCGAGCCTCAACCCGGTAGCGTCACGCAGTCATGGCCCTGGTCGTCCAGAAGTTCGGTGGCACCTCGGTCGCGGACCCCGACCGCATCCGCGAGGTCGCCGATCACGTCACCCGCACCCGTCGACGCGGCGATGGCGTCGTCGTGGTGGTCTCGGCGATGGGCAAGGAGACCGACGAGCTGATCCGCCTCGCCGGGGAGGTCTCCAAGGTTCGGCCCGGCCGGGAGATGGACATGCTCATCACCGCCGGCGAGCGCAAGGCCACCGCCCTCCTGTGCATGGCCCTGCACGACGCCGGGACACCGGCCGAGTCGTTCACGGGCAGCCAGGCCGGCTTCCTCACCGACACGAACCACTCGAACGCGAAGATCCTCGAGGTGCGCCCGGCCCGGCTGCAGGCCTCACTCGACGCCGGCCGGGTGCCCGTCGTCGGCGGCGCGCAGGGGGTGTCGACTGACCGCGACGTCACGTTCCTCGGCCGCGGTGGCTCGGACACCACCGCGGTTGCCGTGGCGCACGCGCTCGGCGCCGATGCCTGCGAGCTCTACACGGACGTGCCCGGCGTCTTCACCGCCGATCCCCGCCTGGTGCCGAACGCCCAGCGCTTGAGGTCGATCAGCTTCGATGAGATGTTGGAGATGTGCGCGGCCGGCTGTCCCAAGCCGGCGATGCGATCGGTCGAGTTCGCCCGCACGTGGCGGGTCCCGTTGCACGTCCGCTCGAGCTTCACCTGGGAGCCGGGCACCTGGGTGGTCGAGGAGGACCCTTCTATGGAGCAGGCCATCGTCTCCGCGGTCGTGCATGACGCGTCCGAGGCCAAGGTCACGATCGGCGGCGTTCAGGATCAGCCGGGCATCGCCGCTCGTGTCTTCCGGCGCCTCGCCGACGCCGGCGTGAACGTCGACATGATCGTGCAGAACGTCTCGGATCACGGCGTGACCGACATCTCGTTCACCGTGCCCCGAGACGATCTCGACACGTCCACCGCCATCACCGGCGCGCTGGCCGAGGAGATCAGCGCGACGGGCGTCACCACCGATCGCTCGATCGCCAAGGTGAGCCTGGTTGGTGCCGGCATGAAGTCCAACCCCGGTGTCGCGGCCACGATGTTCGAGACCCTGGCCGACGCCGGCGTGAACATCGAGATGATCTCGACATCGGCCATCCGCATCTCCTGCGTGGTGGACGAAAGCGACATCGAGCGCGCCGTGCAGATCCTGCACACCGCCTTCGGCCTCGACGCGAACTAGTCCCCGCGGGATCCAAGGGAAATTCCTTGGTCAACGAGTTCAGGATCCACCGGCGCGTGTCGAAAGATAGGGAATGGGTGGACCCGACGCGCCGCACGTGGACGCCCCTCGCGGGCAGTCGTGGGCCGCGGCCGCCGTCCTGATCCCCGCGGCCGCGCTCGGTCTCTCGGCTCTCGGTTCGACGCCCGGCTTGTGGGCCGCCCTCGGCTTGACGGCGTTGCTGGCCGTCGTGGCCCTCGTCTTCGACGGCCGTCCCGGTCGCTCGGGCTACCTCATCGCCGTCGCGGTCTTGCTCCGCCTCGCTGCACTCTCGTCCAACAGCCATCAGCTGGGGTGGGCAGCACCGACGCAGTGGACCGGGGTCGCGGCGGCGGGGCTGATGGTGGCCGCGTGCTCGTCGCTCCTGGCGGAGCGCGTGCGCGACCGAGCCTTTGACATGACGCTCGAGGCGCTGCTCGTCGCCGCGGCCGTCGCCATCGCGGTCTGGCAGCTCGCGCTCGATCCGGCAGGCCTCGTCGGGACCGGCGCGGGGTCGCAGGCAGGCTTCGCGCTCGTTCGCACCGCGCTCGGGCTTGCCGCCGTCTTCGTGGTCGTGCGGATCGCGGGGGCCAGCACTGCCGAGAAGGGCATGACGAGCACGCTGCTCGTGGGCGTGATCGTCGTCGTCGCCGGCGACGCCGCGTTGCTGACCGAGCTGCTGCGCTCGACGGCCCCGCTCACGCAGCTGGCCACCGGCATCGTGATCACCGGCCTCGGTCTCGCGGCCGCAGCCGCGTTCCACCCGCTCTTCAGCTGGCGCCCGTCGTTCGTCCACACCGCGCCCGCCCGGTTGACCTCCCTCCGTCTGGTCGGGTTGGTCGTGGTCATGCTGGTGTCGCCTGCCCTGATCGTGCGGAGCGCGCTCATCGGCTCGACGACGTCGATGTCGGCGATGGGCGTCACCGCGGCCCTCATGTCGCTGCTCGTCGTCGCCTACCTCGTCGGGCTGCTCCAGGAGTGGGCCCGCATCGGCCACCACGCGCAGCACGACGAGCTGACGGGCCTTCCGAACCGGCGTCACTTCCACGACCGTCTCGCGCACGCGCTCGCGCAGGTCGAGTCGGGCGTCGACGACGACGAGGACGGTGTCGCCGTCCTGTTCCTCGACATCGACCGCTTCAAGGCCGTGAACGACACCCTCGGCCACGCGGCCGGCAACGCGGTGCTGCAGGAGGTCGGGCGCCGCCTCTCCGAGCTCGCCCCGCCGGGAGCGGTCGTCGCTCGTCTTCAGGGCGACGAGTTCGCGGTGCTCCTGCCCGTCGACGGAACGGACCCCGAGCGGGCGGTCGAGTTCTCCCGTCAGGTGCTCGCCCTGATCGCCAAGCCGATGCTGTGGTCACGTCGTGACGTGCACGTGTCCGCCAGCATCGGCATCGCCTGCTTCCCCATCGACGGCACGGAGTCCGACACGCTGCTCCGCAGCGCCGACCGCGCGATGTATCGAGCCAAGAGCCTCGGCCGCAACAACGCGCAGGTGCACAGCGAGGAGCTGCGGTCAGCCGTCGAGGGTCGCTTCGATCTCGAGAGCGCGCTCCACGGTGCCGTCGCCAGGGGCGAGATGCGGCTGCTGTACCAACCGAAGGTCGGTCTGAAGGACGGTCAGGTGCGGGGGGCAGAGGCGCTGCTGCGCTGGGAGCACCCCGAGCTCGGCATGATCTCGCCGGAGGAGTTCATCCCGATCGCCGAGGAGACGGGGCTCATCGTCGAGCTCGGCGAGTGGGCGCTCTCGACGGCGTGCCACCAGCTGAAGCGCTGGCAGGACGGCGGCTTCCCCGAGCTCACGGTGGCGGTGAACCTCTCGCCCCGCCAGTTCCAGCTGCAGCGGGTGGAGGACATGGTGGCGCGGACGCTCCGGGCCAGCGGCCTCCAGGCGCAGTGGCTCGAGCTCGAGCTCACCGAGAGCCTCGCGCTCCAGGACATCGACCAGGTGGGCGCGACGCTCGGCGACATCCGCAAGATGGGCGTGCTGTGCTCGATCGACGACTTCGGCACGGGATGGTCGGGCCTCAGCTACCTCAGCCGCTTCCCCGTCACCTGCCTCAAGATCGACAAGGCGTTCGTGCAGAGCATCTCGGAGGACGACGGCGATGGCCACGCGTCGATCGTGCTGGCGATCATCGCGCTGGCCAAGGGGCTGAAGCTGAAGGTCGTCGCCGAGGGGGTGGAGACGAACACCCAGCTCTACTTCCTGCTCCGCAACGGCTGCGACGAGATGCAGGGCTTCCTCTTCAGCCCGCCGGTCACCGCCGAGCGCTTCGAGGAGCTCGTGATGCTCGAGCGTGTCGCGAGGGGACCGGGGCGGCTCCGCCTCGGCTCCGTCGAGGCCACCGCCAGCTGAACCTGTTGGGACGGGCCGAGCGGGCCTCGTAACCTTGCACCCATGCGCATCGGGATCTTCGGGGCCACCGGCCAGGTCGGCGGCGTCATGCGTCGTGTGTTGGAGGAGCGGCGCTTCCCTGTCGACGAGCTCCGCTACTTCGCGTCCGCTCGTTCGGCCGGCCGCACGTTGCCGTGGCTCGACGGTGAGATCGTCGTGGAGGACGCGGACACCGCGGACTACGCAGGGCTCGACATCGCGCTCTTCTCGGCCGGCAAGACCGCGTCGCTCGCGCTCGCCCCTCGTGTCGCGGCCGCCGGGGTCACCGTGATCGACAACTCCTCCGCCTGGCGGATGGATCCCGACGTGCCCCTCGTGGTGGCGGGGGTGAACGACGACCACCTCGACTCCATCCCGAAGGGCATCGTCGCCAACCCGAACTGCACCACGATGGCCTTCATGCCGGTGCTCAAGCCGTTGCACCTCGAGGCCGGGCTGCGCCGCCTGATCGTGAGCAGCTACCAAGCCGTTTCGGGCGCGGGCCTGTCCGGCGTGGCCGAGCTGGACGAGCAGGTGCAGAAGGTGGGCGAGCGTGCCGCGGAGCTCACCTTCGACGGCGGTGCGGTCGACTTCCCGGAGCCGAGCAAGTTCCCGGCGCCGATCGCGTTCAACGTCATCCCGCTCGCCGGTTCGGTCGTCGACGACGGCTCGCTCGAGACCGACGAAGAGCAGAAGCTGCGCAACGAGAGCCGCAAGATCCTCGACATCCCCGACCTCCCGGTGTCGGGCACGTGCGTGCGGGTGCCGGTCTTCACCGGGCACTCACTGTCGATCAACGCCGAGTTCGAGCGAGCGATCTCGCCCGAGCGCGCGGCTGAGGTCCTGACCGGTGCCCCCGGCGTCGTCCTCGTCCCGGTGCCCACCCCGCTCATGGCCGCCGGCGCCGACCCCTGCTTCGTCGGGCGCATCCGGACCGACTCGACCGTGGACGGTGGACGAGGGCTCGCTCTGTTCGTCTCGAACGACAACCTGCGAAAGGGCGCAGCCCTCAACGCGGTGCAGATCGCCGAAGTGCTCCTCGCCCGCCGCGACTGACGAACCCCCGCACGAATGTTGGATGCGAACGTGGCGTTTCACGCCCCTTTGGCTCCGAAGTTCGCCGGCGAGACCAGGATGAGGGGCAGCGCGGGTGGGGCGTGACGTGCGGATCCGTGACGCCACCGAGGCCGACGCCGCGGCCATGTGCTCGCTCTACAACGCGCTCATCGACACGACCACCGTGGCATGGACCGACGAGCACGAGACCCTCGAGGCGCGCCTCGCCTGGTTGGCCAAGCAGCAGCGCGCCGGCAACCCAGTGCTCGTCGCCGAGGTGAAGGACGACGTCGTCGGCTTCGCCACGTACGGAGAGGTCAGGGACAGCGGGAAGTGGCCCGGCTACCGGTTCACCGTCGAGAACACGATCCTCGTCGACCGTGAGCACCACGGGATGGGCATCGGCAGCGGGTTGAGGGAGGCGCTCATGGCTCGCGCGGTCGCGGCGGGCAAGCACGTGATGGTCGCCGGCATCGACGCGGAGAACGTCGGCTCGATCCGCTTCCATGAGCGGCTCGGCTTCGTCGAGGCTGCCCGCGTGCACGAGGTCGGCTTCAAGTTCGACCGCTGGCTCGACCTCGTGTTGATGCAACGAACGCTCGGTTGAGCACCCCGCCCTGGGTCATGGGGGTGGTCGGTTGGGGAAGGCTTTGCCGGTGGGGCTGGTGGTTTTGATGGTGCCGTCGGGGATGACTTTTTCGTGCCAGCCGGGTTGGTGGACGAGGTGGTGGTGGTGCCAGCACCGCAGGGTGAGGTTGGAAAGGTTGGTGGGGCCGCCGTGTTCGACGTGTTGGACGTGGTGGGCGTCGCAGCGGTCG
>JBEEGB010000267.1:0-5032 GCA_041166585.1 Acidimicrobiaceae bacterium | reverse complement strand
CCCGACCGCGCCGATGGTGAAGAGCACCGCGCCGAGCACGAGGTACCAGGTGGAGGTGACCTCAGGCATCGGTGCCCACCTCCGCGTCGCGTTCGGCGCCCTCGGAGCGAGGTGGCCGGCGAGCGAGCACGACCGCGGCCACGACGGCGATCACCAGCAGCACCGAGGTGATCTCGAAGGCGAACAGGTAGTCGGTGAAGAGCGCCTTGCCCAGCACGCGCACGTTGTCGGCACCGGACGTGCTGAGCGCGCCCACCGCCGACGGTGTGCCGGTGATCACGACGTCGGAGTCACGGTGGGTGATGATCGCCGCCACCACCGCCATGCCGAGGAGCCCGACCCCCGCGACGGCAGCCATCGGTCGCTGACCGGCGAGCGGTTCCGTGTCGAGGTCGTCCGTCGCCTCGACGCCCAGGAGCATGATGACGAAGAGGAACAGCACCACGATCGCGCCCGCGTAGACGATGATCTGGACCGCGGCGAGGAAGTGCGCCTGCTGGGCGACGAACAGCACGGCGATGCCGAAGAGCGTCATCACCAGGCTCAGCGCAGAGTGCACCGGGCTGCGCGACACGACGACGCCGATGGCGCCGGTGAGGATGATCGCCCCGGCCAAGACGAAGACCAGCGTCTCCATCAGTGGGGAGCGATCTTGTCGTCGGCCACGAGCGGATGACCGAAGGCGTCGACGGCTTCGTGGCTCTGCGCGTGCACGCCCTCGAGCACCTTCTCCTCGGCCTCGAGGAAAGGCGGCGGAGGTTCGGCCATCTGGCCGTGCTCAGGTGGGCGGACGCCGAAGCCGAGCTCGCCCGACCACGCGGGCTGTCCTTCGTACTCCGCGCAACCCGACGGGGCGGTCGCCCGCATCCACGCGGAGGTGTGGGGCACGACCTCGTCGGCGTCTGACCAGTCCTCCCACGGCAGCATCTTCGGCTTGCCCGCGTCGTCGACCAGCAGCTCGTCGCGCGTGTAGATCGCGTCGGAGCGGTTGGTGAAGGAGAACTCGAACAGCTTCGTCTCGGTGATCGCCTCGGTGGGGCAGGCCTCGACGCAGAGGTCGCAATGGATGCAGCGCAGGTAGTTGATCTCGTAGATGAAGCCCCAACGCTCCCCTGGGCTGATCGGGTCGTCGACCGGGTTGTCCTTGCCGCGCACGTAGATGCACTTCGCCGGGCACACCCCCGCGCACAGCTCGCACCCGATGCACTTCTCCATGCCGTCCTCGTACCGGTTGAGGACGTGGCGGCCGTGGAGCCGCTCGGGCTTCGGGCGCTTCTCCTGCGGGTACTGCGTCGTGACCCGCTGACGCTTGCCCATCTGGGCGATGCTGACCAGGAACCCTCCGAGATACCCCACTAGTGGACCTCCACCTCTCCGAGCTCGCGGCGGTACCGGGCGGTGCGCATGGCGACCCTGAGCAGGCTGCCGGCGGTGACGAGACCGAGACCGCAGACGCCGACGACGAGCACCGGGTTCCACCCCTCGTCGCTCCCGACACGGATGGCGGCGACGACGAGCAGCCAGCCGAGCGAGAGCGGGATGAGCATCTTCCATCCGAGATCCATGAGCTGGTCGTAGCGGAACCGGGGCAACGTGGCCCTGAACCACACGAACAGGAACAGGAAGCAGAGCAGCTTCCCGAAGAACCAGAACAAGGGCCAGATGAAGTCGGGCCCGAACAGCAACGGCCCCGACGGCCCGCCGAGGAACAGCGTGATGATGATCCCCGACATCGTGATGACGTTCATGAACTCAGCGAGGAAGAACAGGGCGAAGCGGATCGAGGAGTACTCGGTGTTGAACCCGCCGACGAGCTCCTGCTCGGCCTCGACGAGATCGAAGGGGGGCCGGTTCAGCTCGGCCGTCGCGGCGATCAGGAAGATGAAGAACGGCACGACGCCGGTGGCGAGGATGTTCCAGTAGCCGAGCCCCCTCGCCTGACCGGCGACGATGGCGTGGGTGCCGAGCACGCCGGTCTCGCTGGTGAGGATCACGGCAACGACCGAGAGGCCGAGCGCCGCCTCATAGCTCACCATCTGCGCTGACGCTCGCACCGAGCCGAGGAGCGGGTACTTCGAACCGGACGACCAGCCCGCGAGCATGACGCCGTAGACGGCGATGGACGAGCACGCCAGCGCGACGAGGATGCCGACGGGCGGGTCGGCGAGCTGGAAGAACGTGCGGTGCCCGAAGATGCTGATCGTGCCCGGGGTCTCGCTCCCGCCGTGGAACACACCGCCGATCGGGATGATGGAGAACGTCAGGAACGCCGGCACGAGCGACAGGTAGGGAGCCAGGCGGAAGATGCGCTTGTCGGCGCGATCAGGCAACAGGTCTTCCTTGAAGAAGAGCTTGATGCCGTCGGCCAGCGTCTGGAGGATGCCAAACGGTCCGGCCCGGTTGGGGCCGATGCGGTTCTGCATGTCACCGACGATCTTGCGCTCGAACCAGACCATGAACATGGTGGCGATGAGCAGGAACGCGAAGACGACGACCGTCTTGAAGACGACGATCAGCACGATCGTGAGGTCCACGCCGTTCGCGAAGAGCGGGTCCACTAGCGCCTCCCGTGGGGCCGCGCGCCCATGTCAGACCGTCTCCACCCGGATGTCGGTGACCGGCAAGGCCGCGTCGATCAGCTCGTGGGGGTTCGGGCCTTCGAGCTGGTTGACCACCATCGTGGCGATGCCCTTCGCAAGGCTGGCATCGGCGTGGGCGTCGGTGATGAAGCTCGACCGCGCCGAGCTGACCTTCACCCTGCCGCCATCGGGCACGCCGAGGCGTTCGAGGTCGGTTGGGTTCACCTTCAGCTGCGACCCCGCGCCGAGCGCCGCCATCGAAGGAGCGTGGCGCAGCATCGTGCCCGCGTCATAGAGGCGCCGCGTGGCCGCCAGCCGCAGCGAGTAGCCGTCGAGCGCGGGTGCCTCGTAGGGCGCGGGACGCGTGTACGTCATCGGCTCGGGACGAGCCGGTCCGCTCTCGATCGGCTCGTCCTCCAGCTCGGGCGCTTCGTGCGGCTCTTCGGCTTCGGCGGCGGCCTCCGCACGCGCCACCGGCGATGGCGTCACCCTGCCCTCGGTGGAGTCAGCCCTCAAGGCACCGTTGATCGAGACGGGCGTGCCGTCGGCCACCGCGGCCACCTCGGGCTGGATCGGGGCGACGACGCCGTCCTGGGCCGCGAAGGATCGCAGCACCAGCGACGTGATGCCGGCGTGGGACGGGGCGAGCCGCTCGATCTCGTGCCAGATCCCCTCGACCGATTCGAGGCCGAGGTCGGCGTCGAGCCGGTACGCCAGCTCGGCCGCGATCATCCAGTCGGCGCGGGCGGTGCCTGGCGGCGTCACCTTCTGCGCCAGCTCGCTGATGCGGCCCTCGATGTTGGTGGTCGTGCCCGCCGCCTCGGCGTAGCCAGCCGCGGCGAGCACGACGTCGGCTTGCCGGCTCGAGTCGTTGAGGTACGTGTCGACGGCGATGACCGTCCGGGCGCCGGCCAAGGCCCGCTGGGCGAGGTCGCGGTCGGGGAAGTCGGCGAGCGGATCGGCGCCCAGCAGCACGAGCACGTCCAGGTGGCCCTCGGCGGCGGCGGTGAGGATGCCGGTGGCGTCGAGCCCGCGTGCGGCGGGCACCTTGTCCCACTCGGCCGCGTACCAGTCGCGCCCGGCGTCGAGGCCGACGCGCCCGGGCAGCAGGCCGGGCGCGAGGCCCATGTCGATCGCCCCGCGGACGTTGCCCCGGCGCAGCGCGACCAGGAACCGGGTGGCGGGGTGCGCGTCGAGCAGCGCGCTCGCCGCCGCGACCACCGTCGCGGGCGACTCCGCGATGGACGCCCGGCCGACGATGGCGGTGACGGTGCCGGACAGCATGGTCCTGGCCGCTTCGAGGTCACCGCCCCGAACCGCGTCCGCGCCGTCGTCCGAGCCGAGGAGGGCGGCCATCGCGGCGTGGGCCTCGCCCGGCCGGTGGCGCAACGATGCCGCCGCCAGCGCGGTGAGGCTCGTGTCGCACGGGCTCAGCTCGATCACCTTCACGCTGCCGCTGACCACCGCATCGCGGAGGCGCAGGAAGAGGACCGGCAGCTCCTCCTTCACGTCACCGGCGATCACCACGACGGTGCCACCTCGCGCGCACACCTCGTCGATGGTCGCTGGCGGCAGGGAGACGACCGTCTCCGCCGGCAAGCCGTCGCCCAGCTGGCAGTCGACGTTGTCGGTGCCGAGCACGCCCTTGGCGAGCTTGGCCCACGCGTACGCAGCCTCGTTCGTCAGGCGCGCACCGCCGAGGACAGCGATGGCGCCGGGCTCGGCCTTCGACAGCGCGTCGCCGGCCGCCGCGAACGCCTCGGACCAGGATGCGCCGATCAGCTCGTCGCGCTTGCGGACGAGCGGCTCCTCGAGCCGGTCGTCGTGATCGATGGCCTCGAACGAGAACCGGCCCTTGTCGCACAGCCAACCCCAGTTGACCGGGTCGATGTCGATGCCCTGGTAGCGCAGCACGTGGTTGCGGCTCACCTCGACCGTGCTGCGGCAGCCCACCGCGCACACGGTGCAGGTGGACTCGACCTTCTCGAGGTCCCACGGCCTGGCCTTGAACCGGAACGGCTTCGCCGTGAGTGCGCCGACGGGACAGATCTGCACGGTGTTGCCGCTGAAGTACGACGAGAACGGATCGTCGGGGAAGGTGTTGACCTCGGTCTGGCTGCCGCGGCTCACGAAGCTGATCAGCGGGTCGCCAGCCACCTCCTTCGCGAAGCGCGTGCAGCGATCGCAGAGGATGCACCGCTCGCGGTCGAGGTAGACGAGCGAACTGATCGGGATCGGCTTCTCGTAGTGCCGCTTCTCCTCCAGGTACCTGCTCTCACCCGGCCCGTGGGTGTACGACTGGTCCTGCAGTGGGCACTCGCCGCCCTTGTCGCACACCGGGCAGTCGAGCGGGTGGTTGATCAGGAGGAACTCGAGCACCCCGTCCTGGGCCTCCTTGGCCGCCGGGGAATCGGTGGTGACGGTCATGTTGGGGGTGACCGGGATCATGCAGG
>JBEEGB010000266.1:0-3562 GCA_041166585.1 Acidimicrobiaceae bacterium | reverse complement strand
GTCATCGTGTCGCCGCAGTGCCCACTTCCGGGTTGCGGGCCAGCGCGGCCTCGATGAGCGCGCGCAAGGCGGCGTAGTCGAGCTTGGCGTTCGCGGCTCGTCCGAGGTCGTCGGTGAGGACGATGTGGCGCGGCGCTTTGAACGCGGCGAGCTGTGTCTTGACGTGAGCGAGGAGCTCGTTCGGGTCGATCGGTTCGCTCGTCGCCACCACCGCGCCGACGGCGGTGCCGAAGCGGTCGTCGGGGACGCCGACGACGCCGGCGTCGGTCACGCCCGGGTAGGTCTTGAGGATCTCCTCGACCTCTTCGGCGAAGACCTTCTCGCCGCCCGTGTTGATGACGCCCGAGCCGCGCCCGAGCAGTCGGATCGATCCGTCGGGTTCGACGGCGGCAAGGTCGCCGGGCACCGAGTAGCGAACGCCGTCGATGACCGGAAACGTCCTCGCGGACTTCTCCGGGTCTTTGTAGTAGCCGACGGGGCACCGACCCTTCACAGCGATGCGTCCGATGGCGCCTGCGCCGGCGACGACGGGTGCGTCGTCGTCATCGAGTACGACGGCGTCGGCGCCAGGGAGGAATGACGCGGTTGACGCTGCGGTCGCGCCGCCGGAGACGCTGGCGCCGAGCCCGAGCGCTTCGGACGAGCCGAGACGGTCGACGAGCAACGTGTTCGGGAGATGCCGGCTGAGCCGCGTCTTCACCGGCTCGCTCCACATCGTTCCCGACGAGAGGATGACCTTGAGGTCGCCGAGGTCCCAGTGACCGGGGCGGTCGTCGAGCGCAGCGGCGATCGGCTTGGCAAACGTGTCGCCGACGATCACGATGCCGTCGGCATGGTGCGCGGTGGCGACGTCCAGTAGCTCGATCGGATCGAAGCCCGGTTGTTGCAACGTGACGACGCAGCCGCCGCCGAGCAGCGTGGTGACGGCGGTCAGGGTGCCGGTGCCGTGCATGAGGGGGCAGGCCACGACGTTGGTGAAGCCGGGGCCGCGCTCGAGTCTCGCTCGGCGGATGCCGTCGAGGCCTTCGTCGATCGGATACGGCTTGAGCGCCGAGGCGTTGAGCAGGCCGAACAAGTCGTCCTGACGCCACATCACTCCTTTGGGCATCCCCGTGGTGCCGCCGGTGTAGAGCAGCACGATGTCGTCTCCCGAGGTCGGGGCGGGCGCCGGGTCTGCCTCGAGCCCTTCCTGGATGGCCGCCTCGTAGGGTGTCGCCCAGCTGGGTGCCGGGCCGGTGCCGTCGTCGACGCAGAGCCACTGACGGATGCCGTTGAGCTGCGGTCTGATCGCGTCGATGGTGTCGGTGAAGCGTCGATGGAACAGGACGACTTCGACGTCGGCGTCGGCCCAGAGATACACGAGCTCGTCGCCGGTGTAGCGGAAGTTGGTGTTGACCGGAACGAGGCCCGCCCGGAGCGATGCGTAGAACGCCTCCAGGTACGACGGAGCGTTGACGAGGTACAGCCCGACCTTGGCTTGCGGAGTCCCGCTCGTCCGCGTTCGGAGCCACGCGGCGAGTGACGCCGCGCGTTGGTCGAACGCTCCCCACGACACGACTGTGTCGCCGTGACGGAGGGCCGGCGCGTCCGGTTGGGCCGCGGCGATGACATTCCAGGTGGCAGCGAGGTTCCATTCGTTGGTCACGGTCAGCTCACCTTCGCCATCACGTCGTTGGCGAAGCTCTCGAGCGCGCCGCGGACGCTGTCCTTGTCCCTCGCGAGGGGTGGGATCACGATGCGCGACACGCCGAGCAAGCGCAGCTTCTCGACGCCGGCCGGGTCCGTCACCCCGACGGCGGTCACCTCGATCGCGTCGGGGTCGCGGCCGTGCTTTTCCGCGCTGCGGCGCATGACATCGATCGCGTGGGCAAGCACTGCTTCGTCATTCCGCCCGGGAAAGAAGCCGTCGCCGAGCTCGCCGGCACGCCGTGCGGCACGGTCGGAGCGCCCGCCGATGTGGATCGGGATCCTCTTGTTCACCGGCTGCGGGCGGCAGTACGTGTCGGTGAAGCTGACGAACTCACCTTCGAAGTTCGGCTTGTCGTCGCCCCAAAGCACGCGCAGCGCCTTGATGTACTCGTCCATGCGCTCGCCCCGTCGTTCGAACGGCACGCCGAGGACGTCGAACTCCTCCTTCATCCAGCCGGCGCCGGCGCCGAGGATGACGCGTCCGCCGCTCAGCTGGTCGAGCGTCGCCAGCTCCTTGGCGGTGTACACGACGTTGCGCTGCGGAAGGATCGCCACGCCGGTCGCGAGCTTGATCTGCTTGGTCACCGCGGCGATGTACGCCAGCCACGTGAAGGAGTCCGGGATCGACATGTCGTCGGGCCCGCCCATCTTTCCGCTCTTGGAGTACGGATCCCACGACTGGTAGTCGGCGGGCACGACGACATGCTCGACCGTCCAGATCGACTCGTACCCGAGGTCGTCGGCGGCGGTGGCGACGGCCTTGGCCCCCTCCCCGTCAGCGAAGACGACGTTCGCGGCCATGATTCCGAATTTCATAAACGCAACAGTCGCGCAAGTGACTCTTGACTGCAAGTCACTAGCACGAGTAGATTCACTTGCATGTCACGCGAACCCTCCGTCCGCGAGGACCTCGAGCAGCTGCTCAGCGAGTCCTTCGCGTGGGTCGACCACGGCGAGGCCGATCGGTTGCCCAAGCTGTGCGCGGCGGGCTTCTCGCTCCATGCACCGGGGGTCGAACTCGACCTCGAGCAGTTCGAGCAGCTGATGACCGTGCGGGTCACGGCGCCGTACGCGACGCGGCACCAGTGGAGCAACCTCCGAGTCACCGATATCGATGGCGACGCTGTCGATGTGGCCTTCGTGGTGTGCGCCCACCGGCGCGAGGACGGCACCGAGGCCACGACGCGGATGGTCGCCGACTTCGCCGATCGCTGGAGGCGGACGCCCGATGGGTGGCGGCTTGCGGCGCGGACGATCACGCCCGTCTTCGACGTTCCGCCGGCCTGACGATGCAGCTCTTCCAGACGCCGTACGGGCCTGCTCGCCGCGAGGGCGACGAGCTCGTCGTACTCGAGGGCCCTGCCGACCTCATCGAGCTGGCCATGTCCGCCGAGGTGGCTGACGCTTCAGAGGTGAAGCGGTTGCCCATGTCAGGGGTCGTGCTCTTCGCTCCGGTTGTGCCCGCGCAGATCGTGATCGTCGGGTTGAACTACCGCTCCCATGTCGAGGAGATCGGCCAACCCGTGCCCGAGGCGATCATCTTCGTCGTCAGTGACCGGGTCGATGCCCTAGGCGGGCCCGGTACGTCCATCGTGCTACCCGCTGACGCATCCGAACGCGTGGACTACGAGGGCGAGATGGCCATCGTCATCGGTCGGGCAGCGAGCGACGTCGACGCCGCCGATGCATGGTCGTACATCGCCGGCGTGACCGCCGCGAACGATGTGACCGCCCGCGACGTGCAGAGGCAGGGGCTGTCGAGCGGTGACTTCACGACCGCGAAGACCTTCCCGACCTTCAAGCCGCTCGGGCCCGGACTGATCACCGGGAGCGAAGCCCGCGGCACGCTGTCAATCAGGACGTCGGTCAACGG
>JBEEGB010000265.1:0-6939 GCA_041166585.1 Acidimicrobiaceae bacterium | reverse complement strand
GCTTGCTGGGATGCAGCGGCTCCTCGCCAGGGAGGTGATCACCCCCCGGGGTCCGATCGGTCCCGCGGCGGTCGTGGTCGACGGCGATCGGATCATGGGTGTCGAGCGCGTGGTCGGTGCGGTCCCCGACCGCACCCTCGCGCCGGGCTTCGTCGACCTCCAGGTGAACGGCATCGGTGACGTCGACGTCGCGAGCGCGGACGGAAGCGACTGGGACGCACTCGACGCCGCGCTGCTCGCGCAGGGCGTCACGACGTGGTGCCCCACGCTGATCACCGCGCCCCTCGACGCGTACGCCACGCCACTCGATCGCATCGCAGCACGAGCCGCCGAGACCAGCGGACGGCTCCGGCCGCACATCGCCGTAGCCCACCTCGAAGGACCCTTCCTCGGTGGCGCACCCGGGGCGCACCCGAAGCACCTGATCCGGGCGCCGGACCTCGAGTGGCTCGGCGCGCTGCCCGCCATCGTGCGCGTCATGACGCTGGCCCCCGAGCAACCGGGGGCCCTCGACGCGATCGCCCTTCTCGTGCGGCGCGGGGTCGTCGTATCGCTCGGCCACTCCAACGCGACGTTCGAGCAGGCCACGGCCGCGGTCGACGCCGGTGCAACGCTCGTCACCCACTGCTTCAACGGCATGGGACCGCTGCACCACCGCGTGCCCGGGCTCGTCGGCGCCGCGCTCAGCGACGATCGGCTGACGGCGTGTGTGATCGCGGACCTCGTGCACCTGCATCCAGCCACGCTGACGACGGTGCTGCGCGCCAAAGGGCCGGAGCGGTCCGTGCTGGTGACCGACTCCGTCGCGTGGACCGGGGCTGCGGGCAGCGCGCCCCGGTTGGCCGACGGCACCCTCGCCGGATCCGTGCTCGCGATGGACCAAGCGGTGCGCAACATCATCACCCGCTGCGGCGCAACGCTCGCCGACGCCGTGGCCGCGGCGTCGACCGTTCCCGCCGCACTGCTCGGACTTTGCGACCGCGGCGCGATCGAAGCAGGACGCCGCGCCGACCTCGTCGCGCTCGGGCCTGATCTCCGGGTCGGGGCAGTGTGGGTGGGCGGGACGGCGGTTGACGCCTAGGTTGAGGGCGTGCGCATCCTCGCCGCGCTGTTCATCGACACGATCGCGCTGCGGCAGGTGGAGGGCCCTTCGACCCGCATCGACCTCGGTGGGGTGAAGTTCTCCGAGGTGGCTCCCGGCCCGTTCCCGCTGACGATCGAGCCCCACCTGGTGGTGATGGTGCACTGCCCGATCGGCGAGAAGGACGAAGCCGCGCTCGAGGTCACCTACCACCGCGAGGACGAGCAGATCGCCCGCAACGTCCAGCTGCTCCAAGTCGAGCCGGGCAAGTTCAACTACCGCCTGGTGCGGGCCGAGCTGACCTTCGACGAACCCGGCGCGATCGAGGCGCGCTGCCGGCTCGACGCCGGCGAGCCGCTGACCGTCCCGTTCACGCTGCTGCCGCCGGTGCCGGCGGAGCGATGACCGCACCGTTCGCCGCCGCGCTCTCCCAGCACCCGTTGCCCACGCACGCCGTCGGCGAGGTGATCGGTCACGCGCTCGAGCAGGTCGGCGAGGAGCCCGACCTGGTGGTGCTCTTCGTCACCGCACCGCACGCGGGGGCGATGGAGGACATGGCGGCCGCGGTGCGCGAGGTGCTGCGACCGGGCTGCCTGCTCGCGGCGTCGGCCGTGTCGGTGCTGGCGGGCAGCGAGGAGGTCGAGGAGCAGCCTGCGGTCTCCCTCTGGGCCGGTCGGCTCGGGGCGCCGGCCGTCCCGGTGCGGCTGACGGCGACGAACACCCCCGACGGCATGCACATCCTGGGCATGCCCGAGCTCGACGCTGCCGCTGACCGCGTGCTCGTGCTGCTCGCCGACCCGTTCTCGTTCCCGGTCGACCAGCTGCTCGCCACGCTGGCCGAGGACGCACCCGCCCTGCGCGTCGCAGGAGGGATGGCGTCCGCGGCACGGGGGCCGGGCGGCAACCGGCTCGTGCTCGACGGCCAAGTGGTGACCGATGGCGCCGTGGGCGCGCTCCTGCCGGTGGGCGCGCCGGTGACGACGGTCGTGTCCCAAGGGTGCCGCCCGATCGGCGACCCGATGACCGTCACGCGATCCGAAGGACAGGTGGTGTACGAGCTGGCCGGTCGTTCGGCGCTCGAGCGGCTGGTCGAGCTGCTCGGCTCGCTGTCCGACGAGGAGCGGGCGCTGGCGCAGCAGGGCATCCACCTCGGTCAGGTGATCGACGAGCACAAGGCCGAGTTCAGCCGCGGCGACTTCCTCATCCGCAACGTGCTCGGCGGCGACCGCGAGGCCGGCGCCATCGCCGTCGGCGACGAGGTCGAGCTTGGCGCGACGGTGCAGTTCCAGGTGCGCGATGCGGCATCGGCCGACGAAGACCTGCGCGAGCTCCTCGAAGGCCAGCAGGCCGCGGGCGCGCTCGTGTTCACGTGCAACGGGCGCGGCATCCGCCTGTTCGGCCGCCCCGACCACGACGCGGAGCTCATCGACGCCCACGTCGATGGCGGGGCCACCGCGGGGATGTTCTGCGCCGGCGAGCTCGGCCCGGTCGGCGGCCGCAGCTTCCTCCACGGCTTCACCGCCTCGATGCTGTTGTTCAAGGAGCCGTAAGAAATTCGGACGGATGTGCCCGGCCCTTGGCCGGCATCCAGTCGATAGGGTCGCGGCGTGACCGATACGGCGACGAAGACCGACCTCGAGCAGCTGGCGATCAACGTCATCAGAGGCCTGTGCATGGACGGGCCGGAGGCGGCGAAGAACGGGCACCCCGGCACCGGCATGGCGCTCGCACCGCTCGCCCACGTGCTCTGGACGCGTGTCATGAAGTACGACGCGTCCGCGCCCGATTGGCCGGACCGCGATCGCTTCGTGCTCTCCGCCGGACACGCGTCGATCCTGCTGTACTCCATGCTCTACCTCACGGGCACCGGCGACCTCACGCTCGAAGACCTCCGTCAGTTCCGTCAGTGGGGCTCGAAGACCCCTGGCCACCCCGAGGTGCACCACACCGTCGGCGTCGAGGTCACCACCGGGCCGCTCGGTCAGGGCTTCGCCAACGGCGTGGGCATGGGCATCGCCGAGCGCTACCTCCGCAGCCGGTTCGGCGCCGACGCCTGCGACCACCACACGTTCGTGATCGCGGGCGACGGGTGCCTCGAGGAGGGCATCAGCCACGAGGCCGCGTCGCTCGCCGGGCACCTGAAGCTCGGGCGACTCGTGTACGTCTACGACGACAACCACATCACGATCGACGGCCCCACCTCGCTCTCCTACTCCGACGACGCGGGCAAGCGCTTCGAGGCGTACGGCTGGAACGTCGACCGCATCGGCGAGGTGGCCAACGACACCGACGCGCTCGAAGCGGCCCTGCTGCGCGCGAAGGCGACCGACGACGCACCGACGCTCATCATCCTGCGCAGCCACATCGGCTACCCGTCCCCGAAGTACACCGACACCGAGCACGCCCACGGCAACCCGCTCGGTGAGGAAGAGGTCAAGGTCACGAAGGAGATCCTCGGGCTGCCGCCGGAGGAGACGTTCTGGGTGCCGGACGAGGTGCTGGCGCTCTACCGCGAGGCCGGGCTGCGCGGCAAGCAAGCACGGGACGCGTGGACCAGCAGGGTGGCGGGGCTCGACATGGATCACACCGCGTGGCAGGCCTGTCTCGAAGGACGAGGGATCGAGGGTTGGGAGGCGAAGCTCCCCACCTGGACCGTGGGTGACAAGGTCGCGACGCGCAAGGCCAGCGGTGCGTGCGTGCAGGCGATCGTCGACGTCGTCCCTGGTCTCATCGGCGGCGGCGCGGACCTGACCGGCAACACCGGGACCGTGATCAAGGACCACGGCCGGCAGTCGGCCGAGGAGCCGGCGGGCCGCCAGATCTACTTCGGGGTCCGCGAGCACGGCATGGGCGGGATCCTGAACGGCATGGCGCTGCACGGGGGCACGCTGCCGCTGGGGGGGACGTTCTTCGTGTTCTCC
Organism: Acidimicrobiaceae bacterium; assembly: GCA_041166585.1. GTDB lineage: Bacteria > Actinomycetota > Acidimicrobiia > Acidimicrobiales > JACDCH01 > JBEEGB01. Next base: position 2,937 of record JBEEGB010000265.1, on the reverse strand, counting down.
GACTACATGCGCGGCGCGGTGCGGCTCGCCGCGCTCTCCGAAGCCAAGGTCGTGTACTCCTGGACCCACGACTCGGTCGGGTTGGGTCAGGACGGCCCGACCCATCAGCCGGTCGAGCACCTCCCGGCCCTGCGCGCCATGCCGGGCCTGCGCCTCATCCGCCCGGCTGACGCCAACGAGACAGCCGTGGCGTGGCAGGTGGCGATCGAGGCCGACGGACCGACGGGCTTGATCCTCACCCGCCAAGATGTGCCGGTCATCGTCGAGCCCGAGAGCGCAACAGGGCTCATCAACGGCGCGTACGTCCTCGCCGAGAGCGACGGCGTCGAGGACGTCGACGACCTCGACATCGTCCTGATCGGAACCGGTAGCGAGGTCAGCGTGTGCCTCGAGGCCATGGCGTTGCTCGAGGCGGACGACCTCAAGGTCCGCGTCGTCTCGATGCCGAGCTGGACGCTCTTCGACGCGCAGGACGACGACTACCAGGAGTCGGTGCTCCCCGCGGACGTCGCCACCCTCGCCGTCGAGGCGTCCGCGTCGTTCGGGTGGGGACGGTGGGCCGACGACTCCGTGTCCATCGACCACTTCGGCGCATCGGCGCCCGGTGAGGTCGTGCTGGCCAAGTTCGGGTACACCGCCGAGAACGTGGCGGAGCGCGCCCGTGAGCTCTACGACGACTTCGGCGACGACGAGGAAGGCTGACCATGACCAAGCTCGAGGACCTCTACGCACAGCAAGGCCAGAGCCCGTGGCTCGACAACCTGAAGCGGGGTTGGATCACCTCCGGTGAGCTCGAGCGGTGGGTGCAGCGCGGCGTGCGGGGCATCACGTCCAACCCGACCATCTTCGCCAAGGCCATCAGCGGCAGCCCTGACTACGACGACCAGTTCCGAGAGCTCGTCCGCAACGGCCAGTCGGTCGAGGCGTCGTACTGGGAGCTCGTCAAGGCCGACATCGAGGACGGCCTGCGCATCCTGCGCCCGATCTACGACGCGAGCGACGGGGAGGACGGCTACATATCCATCGAGGTCGCGCCGGAGCTGGCTCGCAACACCGCCGGCACGATCACCTCGGCGCGCGAGCTCTGGGAGCAGATCGACGACCCGAACCTTCTCGTGAAGATCCCCGGCACGGCCGAGGGCCTTCCCGCCATCAAGAAGTCGCTGAGCGACGGGATCAACATCAACGTCACCCTCCTGTTCGGCCTCGAGCGCTACGCGGAGGTCATCGACGCCTACCTCGACGCCGTCGAAGAGCGGGTCGACCGCGGTGACGACGTGTCTCGGCTCGCGAGCGTTGCGTCCTTCTTCGTGAGCCGCGTCGACAGCGAGGTCGACCACCGCCTCGAGACCATCGGGACCCCCGAGGCACTCGCATTGCGGGGCAAGGCCGCCGTGGCCAACGCGCAGCTCGCCTACGAGCTGTTCCTCGACCGCTTCAGCGGTGAGCGGTGGGACCGCCTCGCCGCGGCGGGTGCGATGCTGCAGCGACCACTGTGGGCCTCGACCTCGACGAAGAACCCGGCCTACCCGCCGACGCTCTACGTCGACACCCTCATCGGGCCGAACACGGTGAACACCATGCCCGAGACGACGCTGGTCGACTTCGAGGAGAAGGGCACCGTGGCCCGGACCGTCGATGCCGACCTCCCGGGCGCCCACGCAGTCATGGATGCGCTGGCCAAGGTGGGGGTCGACATGCGCGACGTCACCCGCACGCTCGAGGAAGAGGGCGTTGCGTCCTTCTCCAAGTCGTTCGACGAGCTCATCACCTCGCTCGAGGGGAAGGCGGCCGAGCTGCGTTGATCGGTCCGGAGTGAGCAGCCGCCACGACTACGGTTCCGGCGGATGAATGGCGAGCTGGTGGTGGTGGACGATGTCGCGGGCGAGTTCGCCGAACGCGTCATCGAGTCGTTCCACGCTCGCCCCAACGACGGGTTCTCGTTCGGGTTGTCGGGAGGGTCAACCGCGCGCCGCAGCTACGAGCGCCTCGCCGACGACGCCGGCACCCAGATCGACTGGTGGAAGGTGGACGTCTACTGGGGTGACGAGCGCTGCGTCCCTCCTGACCACGAAGACTCGAACTACCGCCTCGCGCGCGAGGCGCTGCTCGACCGGGTCGGTGCCGCCAACGCCACCTACCCGATGCGCTGCGAGGAGGGGCCCGACCCGTACCAGCTGCGCATCGGCGAGCTGGGCAAGTTCGACCTCCTCCACCTCGGTCTCGGCCCCGACGGGCACACCGCGTCGCTGTTCCCGGGGTCGCCTGCCCTCAACGCCGACCCCGGCCGCCTCGTGGTGATGAACGAGGATCCGCTCGGCAACAACAAGCACCAACGGATGACGCTCACCTTCGCCGGCATCGCCCGCGCCCGTCTCGTGCTGGTGACCGTCTCGGGCGAGGAGAAGCGAGAGGCACTGGCCCGCGTCGCGGCCGGCGAAGACGTCCCCGCCTCGCACATCCACGCCGACCGAGTGGTCTGGCTCGTCGACCCGGCCGCCGCCGGCAGCCTGGCCTGACGCGCAATTCTCATTCTGGCGTCGATCCTGCGCGTATAGGAGACATGGTTGACGCCAGAACGAGGGTGCGGGCTCAGAGCGCCATCGTGAAGCGGGCGTGCACGGTCTCGGGGGGCGCCTCGGGATCGGGCGACCAGGGCGCGACCACCCACCGGTAGCCGGCCAACCCCGCGGCGGCTTGGACGGCGGGCACGAGCACGGCCGCGTCTCCGTCGCAGCGCACCACCGTGCAACCGTCCCAGCCGCCCTTCTTCGCCCGCTTGGCCATCGCCCAGGGTGACCCGGCTCCGGTGACGTCGGGCACGGCCGCGATCTCGCCTGCCGGGCCGGCGAGGAGCAGCCGCGGGTCGGCATAGGGGCCGATGAGCGCGGGACGCTCGACGTCGGCGCTCGCCTCGATGTCACCACCCGGGGCACC
>JBEEGB010000264.1:0-5297 GCA_041166585.1 Acidimicrobiaceae bacterium | reverse complement strand
CCATCCGGGGGGAGGAGGGGGAGGAGGGGGAAGATCGGCCATTTGGTTGCCCCATCTCTCTGAACCTGCTCCCAATCCGAAGAGGTTTCTCGACTGGGCGGCCAAACAGGCTTAGGCACGCGTTGGCGGCTGCCTTGAGGGCGATGGCGAGGTCAGAGTCACCTGACCTATGCCCGACCAGACCTCGTGGCAGACCCCGTGGCAGACTTTTCACAGCAACCGGTCGCAATGCAGCCCAACTGAGGCGATGAGCCGTAGCGAGAAGGCCAGGTCAGGCCACATGCGAGCAACTGCGGCGAACTGCGCTCATCAGGTCTGGGCGACCCCCAGTCAAGTGCGCTACCAAACTGCGCTACAGCCCGCTGACCAGCCGCCCACCCTAGCGGACGACGCTGACCCGCTTTTTCATTCTGGCGTCACTCAGCGCGCCCATCCCGAACTGGTTGACGCCAGAACGGTGGGGGCACCTCGCAGCGGCTCAGACCACCCAGGTTGCGAGCTGGATGAAGCGCCAGCCGAGGTACACCGCGGCGAGGGCGATCATGACCTTGAAGTGCCAGGGCGCCCGGTAGTCCCCTGCGTCCGCCAGCTCCTGAGGCTCGGCGATCTGGAGACCGCAGCCCGGGCACTTGCCCGTCTCGGGCAACGAGTTCGGGCTCCAGAACTTCGTGCAGTCCTCACACCACGGCATCGCTAGACCGGCGGCACGCCATGGCGGCGGTCGGAGAAGTGCCGGTCCTTGCCGTGCGCGCGCTGCAACCGCTGCACGATCTGCGCGCGCAGCTCGGCCGGCTGCACGATCGCGTCGATCACGAGCTCGGACGCCAGCCGTAGCAGGTCGACGTCCTCCTCGTACACGCGGCGTTGCTCGTCGACGAACGCCGTCCGCTCTGCGGGGTCATCGATCTCGCCGATCTTCTTCGCGAAGACCGCGTTGATCGCGGCCTCGGGCCCCATCACCGCGATCTTGGCGGTGGGGAGCGCGAGCGTGGCCTCGGGTGCGAACGCCGGACCCGACATCGCGTAGAGCCCCGCGCCGTACGCCTTGCGGACGATCACCGACACCTTCGCCACCGTCGCTTCCGAGACCGCGGTGACCATCTTCGCTCCGTGGCGGATGATGCCCTGGCGCTCGACCTCGGTGCCGATCATGAATCCGGGCACATCAGCGAGGAACACGAGCGGGATGTTGAAGGCATCGCAGCACCAGATGAAGCGCGCCGCCTTGTCGGCCGAGTCGGTGAAGAGAACGCCGCCGAGGTGCGCGGGGTTGTTGGCGACGATCCCGACCGGCCGACCTTCCAGTCGACCCAGGCCGACGATCAGCTCTGGTGCCCACAACGGCTTCATCTCGAAGAACGAGTCGGCGTCGACCAGGCCATCGATCAGCTCATGCATGTCGAACGGCACGTGCTCGTCGACAGGGACGAGGTCGTCGTCGATCTCGCGCGCCGGTGGCACGGCGAGATACGTGGGTGGATCGGAGCGCCACGACGTCGGGAAGTACGAGAACCACGCTCGCGCCTGATCGATCGCATCCTCATCGTCCTGCGCGAGGTTGTCGCCGCACCCCGAGACCGTGGCATGCATGCGCGCGCCGCCCATCTCCTCGAGCGTCGTGTGCTCGCCGATGACCATCTCCGCCATGCGCGGCGAGCCGAGGTACATCGACGCGTTGCCCTCCACCATGATCACGATGTCGCAGAAGCTCGGGATGTAGGCACCGCCGGCCGCCGACGGGCCGAAGAGGCAGCAGATCTGCGGGACCCGTCCGGAGAGCCGCACCTGGTTGTAGAAGATCCGCCCGGCGCCACGGCGTCCGGGGAAGAGCTGCACCTGGTCGGTGAGGCGGGCCCCTGCCGAGTCGACGAGCCAGAACACAGGCGTCTCGTGCGCCAGCGCGTACTCCGTGACCCGGAGCATCTTCTCCACCGAGCGGGCCCCCCACGAGCCGGCCTTCACCGTCGGATCGTTGGCGACGACGCAGACCGCGCGTCCGTCGATCGTCCCGACGCCGGTCACCACCCCATCGGCAGGCAGATCGTCAGAGGGCGCCGTGGCGTTGGCCAGCAACGCGTCCTCGACGAACGAGCCTTCATCGAGGAGCAGCGCGATGCGGTCGCGCACGAACAGCTTGTTCTGCAGCTCGAGCTTGTCGCCCAGCTTCGCGAGGTTCCCCTCGAGCGCGCGCTCGGCGGCCGCTCGTATCTGATCGGCAGCGGTCACGGCAGCAGTCTCGTCCGACTCGGCGGCGCGCGTCAGGCCCGGCGGATGGCCAGGAGGGCGATGTCGTCGTTGATCGGAGACGACGCGAAGTCGCGGGCGGCCTCGATGAGCGTCTTGCACAGCACGTCGGGAGCCACACCGGGGTCGCGACGCAGGAAGCCGGCGATGCGCTCCTCGCCGAACAGCTGCTCGCCGTCGCGGGCCTCGGCCAGCCCGTCGGTGTAGGTGAGGAGCAGGTCGCCGTGGTCGAGCGTGATCTCGCGGCTGAAGTAGCCGGCGCTCGGATCGAGCAGGAGCAGCGGGCCGGTGGCGCGGAGGGGCTGCACCTCGCGGTCGTGCCACAGCCAGCCTGCCGGGTGCCCAGCTGACGCGAACCGCAGCGTGCCGGCCTCGGTGTCGAACACGGCGATGAGCAGCGAGATGAACTCCTCGGGCCGCGCCTGCGCGGCCATCTGCACGTTCAGCTCTTCGATGGCCTGCGCGGGATCGCGGTACTCGCGGAGGAACACACGCAACAGGTACTTCGCCTGGAACGCGGTGATGGACGGCTCGATGCCGTGACCGGTCACGTCGCCGATCACCGCGGCCACCCGCGTGGGGGCGACGCGGAACACGTCGTAGAAGTCGCCCGCCATCAACCCCGTGCCGGGCAGGTAGACGCGCCCGATCTCGAAACCGGGGAAGTCGGGAAGCTCGTCGGGCGCGAGGCGTTCGGCCCAGCGGCGTGGCGCGAGCTCCTCCTGGCTGAGCACCTCTTCAGCTCGGCGCTCGAGCATGACGCGGCTCTCGAAGAGCCGAGCCTCGCGGATGAAGTCACGCCCGTAGAACGCCGAGATCGTGATCGGCACGAGGATGAAGGCGTAGAGGACGACCGAGCTCTCGCCGGCGGAGAGCCCGGCGGCGAGCGAAGCCAGCGCCAGCACGCCGTACAGCAGCGTGGTGTGGAGCTCCTTGCGGAACGTCGCCCGCGCCAGCACGGTCGCGTCGTTGTCCGGGCCGAAGTCGGCCTCCACCCGCAGCTGCAGCCTGCGCAGGTAGCGAGCGGAGCGGCCCCACACGATGGCGGCCACAAGGCAGGCCACGGCGACGAACACCAAGATCGGTCTGTGCATGGGTGCGCTGATGGTACTGGGCGCGACCCCGCCTCAGGCCCCCGGGACCGGCGTCCGCTCCCCCGTCCACGCGCTCACGTCCACCCCGAGCTGCTTCATGCCGAAGATCACGGCTTTCGGGTCGATCGTGGCGGGCGGCCAGTCGTAGCGCCACATCCGCTCATCACCGGTCGCCTTCACGAACAGGGCGGTCTGCTCGATCGTCAGCAGGACGCCGCGGCGGCTCACGATGCGCTCGTAGCGCTCAGCATGCGCGGCGTCGATGACGTAGTTCATCGAGTCGCACTGGTGGATGATGTCGTCGTTGTTCCACTCCCATGGCGTCGTGCTGACGTGCACGAGCGCGCCGTCAGCGGGGGTCACGACGCCCTCCGTGGCGGACAGCTCGATCGGCGTGAGGCAGCACGCGCAGTAGCTCTTGAGCGTGAGCTGCTTGCCGGCGAAGGGCGGCATGCGGGACATGGCCACGGACTCCAGCGCGCAACCCGCATAGGAGTGAAAGGCGCCGTCGATCCAGACCTCGACCTGGCTCGGGAAGCTCGAGAACGGCTGGAACTTCAACAGGTTGCAGTTCTGCGAATCCTGGTCGACGACGCAGATGATCCCGAGCTGCAGCTCCTTGTAGCCCTGGATGATCGTGCGCCGATCGAGACCCGTGCCCTCGTGCACCGCGCTCAGGTTCGGGCCGCGACCGTGCTCGCACCAGAACTCGTACACGAACTGGCGGAGGACCTTGGCCTCGTCCGAGAACTCAAACGGCGCGACGTTCTGGGGCATCGCCGGAGTCTGACACGCTCCGCGCGCGCGACCGCTCAGTCGGCGCGGTTGCGGACCCGGAGCTTGATCGGCGTCGCGCCGAGGGAGAACGCCTCGCGGAGCCGGCGCTCGAGATAGCGCAGGTACGTCGGCGGCAGCTCCTTGTTCGAGAACAGCGTGAACGTCGGCGGGTCGGCCGCGCCCTGCAGCGCGTACATCACCCGCGCGCCGTGAGGCGCGGGTTGCGCGATCTGCGCGTCCCGGATGACGTCGTTCACCTTCCGGGTGGGGATTCGGGTGTGGTACGACTCGATCGCGTCGGCCAGGACGGGGACGAGCCGGTGGACGCCCTTGCCGGTGAGCGCGCTCATCTTCAGGACGACGGCCTCACCGATGAAGTGCAGCTTGCGTTCGACCTCAGAGGTGAGCGCGGCGCGGTCGTCGGCGTCGAGCAGCTCGATCTTGTTCAACAGGATCACCACGGGGCAGCCGGCGGCGTCGATGCGCTCGGTGAGGCGCTGATCCTGCGCGGTGACGCCTTCGGTGGCGTCGATCACGAGCACGGCCACATCAGAGCGGTCGACGGCCTGGAGCGCCCGCACCAGCGAGTAGTACTCCGTGTTCTCGTCGATGCGCGACCGCCGGCGCATGCCGGCAGTGTCCACGAAGCGAATCGGACCTGATGGCGTCTCGACCACGGTGTCGATGGTGTCGCGTGTCGTGCCGGGCATGTCGTGCACGACGGCCCGCTCTTCGCCGATGAGGCGGTTGAACAACGTCGACTTGCCGACGTTCGGACGACCGACGATCGCCACCGCGAACACCCGACGGCCTTCTTCGTCGATCTCTTCGAGCTCGCCTTCGTCGTTGCGGTTCGGCTCGGTCTCGACCTCGGGCGGCAGCAGCTCCATCACGTGATCGAGCAGATCGCCCGCGGCGCGTCCGTGCAGCGCGCTGACCGGCATCGGCTCGCCCAGGCCGAGGGACATGAACTCCCATATCGCCGACTCGCGGTTGGCGTCGTCGACCTTGTTCACCACCACGAGCACCGGCGCGGACACCTGCCGGAGCACCTCGCCCACCCGGGCGTCCTCCTCGGTGACGCCGACCGTGGCGTCCACGACGAGGAGGATGACATCGGCCTCCTCCATGGCGCGCTCGCTCTGCTTGCTGACCTTGGCATCGAGGGAGTCGCCGACCCCA
>JBEEGB010000263.1:0-4663 GCA_041166585.1 Acidimicrobiaceae bacterium | reverse complement strand
GTTGCGACGGGCCGATCGCGTGCTCGACCTCGGGTGCGGGTCAGGCGACTTCACCCAGCAGCTCGCCGAGCGGGTCCCCGACGGGCACGTGGTGGGGCTCGACGCGCAGCGCACCATGCTCGACGAGGCGCGGCGGGTGGCGCTCGCCAACCAGTCGTTCATCGAAGGTCCGGTGCAGCGGCTCGCCTCGCTCATCGATGATCAGGACCGCTTCGATGTCGTGTGCAGCCGGTCGGTGTTGCACTGGGTGCCGTGGACGGATCATCCGGGCGTGCTCGCGGACTGCCTCGGTGCCCTCGCGCCTGGCGGGGTGCTTCGCATCGAGTGCGGCGGCGGCGACAACGTGCGCGAGGTCGCGGCGTTCCTGGATGACGTCGCCGCGCCGTTCGGGCCGGCCCGGGCACCGTGGACGTTCGCCGGAGCCGGCGCCTACCTCGATCTGGTCCTCGCCGCGGGGTTTCGCGTGGATGGGGGCTGGGTGCGCACGGTGGCGCAGCGACGCTCGTTCACGCGTGACGAGCTCTTGGGCTGGTTGCACAGCCAGGTACTCAACGCGTACGAGGCCGCGCTCCCCGCACCGACCCACGCCGCGTTCCGCGCTGCCGCTGACGAACGGATCGACGAGCTGCGGCGCGCCGACGGAACGTACGACCTGACCTTCGTCCGGCTCGACGTGCTGGCCCACCGGCCGACCTGAGTCAGCGCAGCCCTTGGCGGGCGATGAGCTGTTGCAGCGCCAGCGGCGCGAACCGGTGCAGGTACCAACCCATCCACGCCTCGAAGCCGACCGGCACCACCGCGCGGTTGCGCCGTACGGCGTCCACGATGGCGGCGGCGACCTTCTCGGGCTTGTGGCCGCGGCGGAACAGGCGCTTCGTGCGATCGATCGTCTTGCCGTCGCTCAGCTCGCCGAGGAAGCGGGTGCCGTCGATGATCGGCGTGTTGATCACGCCCGGGCAGATCGCGGTGACGCCGACCCCGGATGAGCGCCAGTCCGCTCGCAAGCACTGCGACAGCGCGAGCACGCCGGCTTTGGTGGTGACATAGGCGGGCTCGGTGGCGGTCGGTGTGTAGCCCAGCCCCGACGACAGGTTGACGATGTGGCCTCGGCCGCGAGCGACCATCGCGGGCCCGAACGCGTGGCACCCGTGGAGGACGCCGTCGAGGTTCACGCTCCTGATCCACCGCCAGTCGTCGAGCGACATGTCGGCGAACCGGCCGGACATGCCCACGCCTGCGTTGTTGACGAGCACGTCGAGCGGGCCGTGCTCCGCGCTGACGCGTGCGGCCAGTGCGACGAGCGCGTCGCGGTCGGCGACGTCGACGGTGTAGGCGTCAGCCTCGTGCCCGAGCTCCGCGCACTCCGCGGCCGCCTTCTCGGCCGACGCCTCGTCACGATCGGCGCACAGCACCCGCGCGCCCTCGGTCGCGAACGCGTGTGCCGTCGCTCGTCCGATGCCACTCCCTGCTCCGGTGACCAGCACCAGGGCTCCGGGCAGCTCGATGCGGGCGCTCATGCCGTGTGTCCGGTCGCCAAGACGTAGCTCTCGACGTCGAAGCGCTTCGTGCGCTCTCGATAGCGGAACGTGAAGTCGGGCCACAGGGTGGTGTTGCGCCCATGGCTGTCGAGGTACCAGCTGGCACACCCGCCCAGGCTCCACACGGTCCGGCCCATCTTCGCCTGCACCTCGGCGTTGAACGCCTCGAACGCCTCGGGCCGCACCTCCACGGTGGACGCGTCGCGCTCTTGCATCGTCCGAAGGCAGTCCAGGATGTACGTGGTCTGCGCCTCGATCATCACGACGAGCGACGTGTGGCCGATGCCGGTGTTGGGACCGGTCATCAGGAACAGGTTCGGGAAGCCGGGCACGGTCGAGCCGAGATAGGCGCGAGCGCCGCCGTCGGCCCACGCCTTGGCCAGCGTCTGGCCGTCGCGTCCTCGCACTCGCTCGCCGATCGGGTTGTCGGTGACGCGGAAGCCGGTGCCATAGATGATGGTGTCGACCTCGTGCTCCACGCCGTCGGCGGTCACCACGGCACGAGGCCGCACCTCGCGGATCGCCTCGGTGACGACCTCGACGTTGTCCTGCACGAGTGCGGGGTAGTAGTCGTCGGAGAGCAGGAGCCGCTTGCAGCCCGGCGAGAACTTCGGCGTGAGCTTGGCCCGCAGCACCGGGTCCTGCACGTGCTTGTTGAGGTTGGCGCGGCCCATGCGCTCCGTCGGCTTCATGAGCTTGGGCCACCGGGTCAGGCCGAGCACGAGCATCTCCCTGCTCCAGTAGATGGCCGCGCGGACGAGACGCTGCGCCCTCGGGAACCGGCGGTAGAGCCGTCGTTCAGCGTCGGTGACGCGGCGGTCGGTGTGGGGCAGCACCCACGGCGCGGTGCGTTGGAAGAGGTGCAGGCGCGCGACGTCCGGCTGGATCTCGGGCACGAACTGGATCGCTGATGCCCCGGTGCCGATCACCGCGACGCGCTCGCCGGTGAGGTCGTGGTCATGGTCCCACTGCGCCGAGTGGAACACCGTGCCCTCGAAGCGCTCGATGCCCTCGATCTCCGGTATCGACGGCGCGCTGAGGGCGCCGTTGCCGGCGATCAGGAGATCAGCGGTGATGGCGCCCTGCGCTGTCTCGATGCGCCAGCGCCGCGTGTCGTCGTCCCACGCGGCGTCGAGCACCTCGTGCCCGAATCGGATGTGCGGAAGGATCCCGTGCTCCTCGGTGGTGCGTCGCAGGTACTCCCAGATCTCGGGCTGGGGTGAGTACGTGTGGCTCCACTCCGGGTTCGGGGCGAACGAGAACGAGTAGAGGTGCGAGGGCACGTCGCACTTGCAGCCGGGATAGCTGTTGTCCCGCCACGTGCCACCGACGCTGGAGGCTCGTTCGAGGATCGTGAAGTCGATGCCCAGCTCCTTGAGCTTGATGGCGACACCGATGCCGGCGAAGCCGGTCCCGATGATCGCGATCCGCACGTGGTCGGGGGCGGAGACGGTGGTCATTGCTTCCTCCGGTTCGGCTCGAGCACCTGCTGCAGGGCACGTTCCATCTGGTGAGCGAACAACACGTCGGCCGCGCGCCGCGCCAGCGGTCGCAGCTGGTCGACGAAGCGGGCGACGTCGGCCGGGCCGCCACGAGCGAGGCGCTCGAGGGTGACCCGCTCCGTGACGTGCGCGACGAGCTCGTCGGCGGCTCGGGCGAGGCGAGGCTCGAGCAAGGCCCTCGCCGCGCCCGAGGTGACGATGTCGAGGCCCGCGTCCTCGAACTCGAGTGCGAGGTCGAGCAACGCCGGGCTCGGCACGAGGAACGTGGCGGGGATGGTGTCCGTTCGGCGCTCGAGGTAGCCGGCCCGCTCCAGCGCCGCGGCCGTTCCGGCGGGACGGTCACCGAGCCGCTCGTCCAGCTCCGCTTCGCTGAGCAGCGCGGGCCCGTCGTCGACCCACGGGCGGGCGAGGCTCTCGCCGAGCCCGAGCCACTCGCTGACCGAGGTCTCGCCGGCCCCGTGCTGGCGCAGCACCTCGGCGACCGCATCGAGCCGCAGCCCTCGGGCGTGGAGCTCGCTGATCAGGTGGAGGCGCTCGACGTGGCCTTCGTCGTAGCGGGCGTGCCGGCCTTGGCGGGCGGGCGCAGGGAGCAGGCCCTTCGTCTGGTAGTAGCGGATCGTCCGCACCGGCAGGCCCGTGCGCCGGGCGAGCTCGGCCACCGTGAGGCTCGGGGTCTCGGGCGCAGCCGTCACGTCGAGAGCGGTCACGTCGTGCTGCACTTACTCATGGTAACCATTGCAGTTCACGCTGTCACGATGACATGCGTCACTGCTGCCCTCAGAGGTTGGTGTCCTCCGGCGGCACGTCGTGGGGCAGCGTCGCAGCGGGCCCACCTGCGTCGGCGGGCTCGGGGCGCGGACCATCCACGACGTAGGCGGTCATCGACAGCGAGCCCATCGAGTAGCCCTCGATGAGCACGTCGGCACCGTGGCCGGCGGCATGGGCGAGGCCGGCGATGTAGAGGAGCGGGATGAAGTGATCCGGGGTGGGCACGGCCAACCGGAAGTCGGCCTCGGCGGCCAGGGTGAGGACGTCGGCCGGCGCCTCGGTCATGTGGCGCCGCGCCGCCTCGTCGAAGCGTTGGGCCCAATCGAAGCCTGCATCGGGTTGGCTCCAGTCGACGAGGCGCAGGTTGTGCACGACGTTGCCGCTGCCCACGATCAGCACGCCCTGCTCCCGCAGCGGCGCAAGGCTCGCGCCGAGGTCGAGGTGGTAGTCGAGCGGCATGCCGGCGTTGATGGCGAGCTGGGCGACGGGCACGTTCGCGTCGGGGAAGAGATGGCACAGCACCGACCAGGCTCCGTGGTCGATGCCCCAGCTGTCGTGGTCCGCACCGACCCAGTGGGGCTCGGCCACGGCGGCGACGTCGCCCGCGAGCCAGGGCGCGCCGGGCGCTGGGTACTCGACCGCGAACAGCTCGTCGGGGAACCCGAAGAAGTCGTGGATCGTGCGGGGCTGTTCCATCGCGGTGACCGCGGTGGCGTTGATGTACCAGTGGGCGGACACGACCAGCACCGCACGCGGCGTCGGGATCGAAGCCCCGAACGCGCGCCACGCCTCGGTGTAGCGGTTGTGCTCGATCGCGTTCATGGGGCTTCCGTGACCGATGAAGACGGCGGGCAG
>JBEEGB010000262.1:0-7884 GCA_041166585.1 Acidimicrobiaceae bacterium | reverse complement strand
CCCTCAGGCGGGGGCGGTGGGGGCACGGTTCCCGTGAACGGACCTTCTCCCTAATTCGAGTCTCGCTCGGTTGCGTCCGCAGCTCCCTTCGGTAGCGCGCGGGGCGCCCTCGGCTCGACGTGCGGCTCGTCGCTGGCGACTTCCCTCGCCGCTTCCCCCGTCAGAGCTCTGGTTCGGTGGCTCCGACGGGTTGGTGGGGGTAGTGGCTCTGGCACACGTCGCACCAGCGCTCGACCTCCGTGACGACTTCGACCTTGCCCTCCCGGTCCCAAGCCTCGGGGGTGACGTACACGCGGTGCACGGCGGTGAGCTCATCATCCGGCTCGTCGCGCCCACAGCTGTCACATGGGCTGGAGCCGGGCACGACCCTCAAGGTACACTCGGCGGGTCCGCCGGCAGCCGTGTGGCGCTGGACGGGGAAGGAGGCCAGATGGCCGCATCGCTCACCGCACCATCCGTCCGCGCGCGCAAGGTGCGCACGGGAGCCGAGCCCCTGGTGATGGTCACCGCGTACGACGCGCCGGGTGCCCGCATGGCCGATGAGGCCGGCGTCGACCTGATCCTCGTCGGCGACTCCCTCGCCATGGTCGTGCTGGGCTACGACGACACGCTCCAGGTGACCGTCGACGACATGGCCCACCACATCGCGGCCGTCGCGCGGGCGCGACCCCGGCCGCTGGTGGTCGGCGACCTGCCGTGGATGAGCTACCACGTGTCGGTCGAAGACACCGTGCGGAACGCGGCGCGGCTCGTGAAGGCCGGGGCGCAGGCCGTGAAGCTCGAGGGTGGACGCAAGCGGGTGCCGATGATCGAGGCCATCGTCGACGCGGAGATCCCGGTGATGGGCCACCTCGGCCTCACGCCGCAGTCGATGCACGCGATGGGCGGCTTCAAGGTGCAGGGCAAGGAGGTGTCCGCCGCGCTCGCGCTGGTGGAGGACGCCAAGGCCCTCGAGGCCGCCGGGTGCTTCGCCATCGTGCTCGAGGGCGTGCCCGAGGAGGTCGCGAGGATGATCACCGACGCGGTGTCGGTCCCGACGATCGGCATCGGAGCCGGACCGAGCTGTGACGGCCAGGTGCTGGTCTTCCACGACGTGCTCGGGCTGCAGGACAAGCTGCTGCCCAAGTTCGTGCGGCGCTACGCCAACCAGAAGGCCGATGCCGTCGAGGCGCTCACCGCCTTCGCGTCGGACGTGCGCACCGGCCGCTTCCCCGCCGCCGAGGAGAGCTACCACCTCGCCGACGACGTGAGCGAGGCCCTCGGGCTGTACGGGGGTGCTAGCAAGACGGCGTGAAGCCGCCGTCGCTGGACAGCCCCCGGTCGATCGCGGGCCTGTGGTGGGGGATCCGGCTCGTGCTCGTCGCGTCGCTTCTCGCGTTCCTGTTGCGGGGGGCCGACGGGCCGGCCGACCCCTACGTCAAGCCCGACCCGGGTGTCACGGTGCCGACGGTCGTCCGGACGCTGCTGCCGGGGTTCGGCGAGACGCGGATCACCGTGCGCAAGGTCGACGGCCAGCTGGTGGCCTGGTGCCTGCTGCTGGCCGAGACGAAGGACCAGCAGTCCCGAGGGCTCATGCAGGTGACCAACCTGAACGGCTATGACGGGATGCTGTTCCGGTACTCGGCACCGGTGACGCAGCCGTTCTTCATGCGCAACACCCCCATGCCGCTGTCGATCGCGTTCATCGACGGCGCCGGGAGGCTGGTGTCGGCCGTCGACATGGCGCCGTGCGAGGACCGGGACGGCTGCCCGAACTACCCACCGGCAGGACCCTTCAAGACGGCGATCGAGGTGACCCAGGGCGCCCTCCCGCTGTTCGGCATCGAGCCCGGCGCCACCATCACCGACGACCACCGGAGCTGCTGAGCCGTGCCCCCCACCCCGCGTCCGCAGCGGCCACCACCACCCCTTGCCCACTGTGGACTCTGAGCCGTGCCAGGCGGGATGTGAGCGTCCACAGTGGGCAGGGGTTCGGGTTCTGTGGACGCCCAGCCGTGAAGATCACGGCTCAGAGTCCACAGAGCCGCAGGCGAGCGGCGGCGCCGGGCTCGGCGCGAGTGCGGCGAGGGAAGCGCCAGCGACGAGCTGCAGTCGAGCGACGCTGCTTGCGAGCGAGACCATCAACGCAGCCACCGAGCGAGACTCGAAGACACTGTCACAGCCCTTGGCGATGATGGGGACGATGTTGCTGTCGGCTACGCTCGCCCGGTTCCAATCGAGGCCCTGCTCCGCGCCCGCGGGGCCCCGGTCCGCCGGGTCCACAGGGAGGTGATGCTCGCCATGCGAGCCTACGAACTCATGGTCATCATCGTCGGCGAGCTCGACGACACCGCCGCCGAGGTGGTCGTTCGTCGCATCGACGAGCAGGTCAAGGCGAAGGCGGGTGAGGTCCGCACCACCGAACGGTGGGGCAAGCGCCGCTTCGCCTACGAGATCGACCATCGCAACGACGGCTACTACGTCGTGTTCGAGGTCCTGGCCGAGGGCGGTGCGCTCGATGACCTCGAACGCCAGCTGCGGCTCGCGGACGACATCGTCCGCCACAAGCTGATCCGCCTGCCCGACCACGAGGCCGCCCGTCGAGGGCTGCTCGAGGGCCAGGCCGCCCCGGCTGCGGCCGGGTGACCCGAGGAGGAACGAACAATGCCTGACAACACCGTGACCGTGATCGGCAACGTCACCCGAGACCCCGAGCTCCGCTTCACCAGCGGTGGCCAGGCCATCGCCAGCTTCGGGCTGGCGGTGAACCGGGTCTGGAACGACCGGCAGAGCAACGAGCGCAAGGAGCAGGTCTCCTTCTTCGACATCAAGTGCTGGGCCCAGCTCGGCGAGAACGTCGCCCAGTCGATCCACAAGGGCGCCAGGGTGATCGTGTCCGGCCGCCTCGAGCAGCAGAGCTGGGAGCGCGACGGCCAGAAGCACTCGAAGGTCGAGATCGTCGCCGACGAGGTCGGCCCCAGCCTGCGCTGGGCCACCGCCAACGTCGAGCGCAACGAGCGCCGCGAGGGCGGCGGCTTCGACAACGCCGCGTCCCGCCCGGTGCAGAACGAGCCGGCCAACGCCGCCGGTGGCGCGTACGCCAACGACGAGGAGCCCTTCTGATGGCGAAGAAAGCCCCGCGCACGAAGAACAAGGACAACGCCCGCCGGTCCAAGAAGAAGACGAGCGTCCTCGTCCAAGAGAGCGTCGAGTACATCGACTACAAGGACGTCAACCTGCTCCGTCGGTTCATGTCCGATCGAGCCAAGATCCGCGCCCGACGCGTCACCGGCAACGACGCGCAGCAGCAGCGCGAGGTGGCCCGGGCCATCAAGAACGCCCGCGAGATGGCGCTGCTGCCCTACGCCAGCCGCGTCACCACCCAGCGCACCTCACGTGACCGAGGCCCCGGCGGCCCAGGTCGCGCCGACGGCCCGCCGCCCCGCCCGTCGGGTCCGCCGCCGACCGCGGCTGAAGGTGCCGAGGACGGCGTGCTCGGCGAGGGCATCGACGACTCGGCCATGACCGAGGAGGAGTGACACCGATGAAGGTGATCCTGCGAGACGACGTGCGCGACGTCGGCAAGAAGGGCGACATCGTCGATGTCGCCGCTGGCTACGCGCGGAACTACCTGGTCCCCAAGGGCCTCGCCATGAACGCGAGCGCCGGGAGCGTCAACCAGGCGGCCTCGATGCGCCGCTCACGTGATGTGAAGGACGCGAAGGACCGCAGTGCCGCTGAAGACGTCGCCAAGCGGCTGGTGCCGTCGGTGATCACGCTCAAGGCGAAGGCCGGCCCCGAGGGCAGGCTGTTCGGTTCGGTCACCACGACCGACGTCGCCGCGGCCGTCGCCGAGCAGACCGGCATCGAGGTCGACCGCCGGCAGCTCCACCTCGAGGAGCCCATCAAGTCGGTGGGCACGCACCTCGTTCCCGCCAAGCTCCACGCCGACGTCGAGTTCCCGATCACGGTCGAGGTCACCGCCAGCTGACGCTCGCCGCCTCGGCGGGCCCCAGCGAGACCATCGGCACTGTCACAGGGGCAGGGGATCCTTGGCCATGCGCTGGTGCACAGGCGATCCACAGGGAAATCCCCACCCCTGCCCACTCGTTGTGCCCAGGGCATCCGGGTCAAGGTGTGGTCCCCCATGACCGACTTCCCCCCCGACGCTCAACCGCGCCGTCGCGCTGATACCGCCGGCGGCCGCGTACCACCGCACAACCTGCAAGCCGAGGAGTCGCTCCTCGGCGCGATGCTGCTGTCCAAGGACGCCATCGCCGCCGCGGTCGAGGTCGTCAACGCCGACGACTTCTACAAGCCGGCTCACGGCCACGTGTTCGAGGCGATCACCTCGCTCTACGGCGGCGGCGAGCCGGTCGACCCGGTCACCGTGGCCGAAGAGCTGCGCCGCGCCGGTCTGCTCGACGCGATCGGCGGCCCCGGGCTGCTCGTCACCCTCCAGTCCGCGACACCGGCCACCACGAGCGCGTCGCGTTACGCCCGCATCGTCGAGGAGAACGCGCTGCTGCGCCGGCTCATCTGGGTCGCGGGCGAGGTGGCCGAGAAGGCGTACGCGCTGCCCGACGACGTCACCAAGGCCGTCGACGAAGCCGAGTCGCTCGTGTTCGGTGTCGCCCAACGACGGGTCACCGACACCACGGCGCCCATCGGTGAGCTGCTCGACCTCACCCTCGACCGCCTCGAAGAGCTCTACGAACGGGGCGAGTCGATCACCGGTGTCCCCACCGGCTACCTCGACCTCGACGAGCTCCTCTCCGGCATGCAGCCGAGTTCGCTGCTCGTCGTAGGGGCCAGGCCGAGCATGGGGAAGGCGTTGAGCCTGGACACGCCCATCCCGACACCCGACGGCTGGACCGCGATGGGCGACCTGCAGGTGGGGGACCAGGTCCTGGACGACAAGGGTCTTCCGTGCAACGTCACGTTCACGACCCCTGTGCAGCACGACCGGCGGTGCTACGAGGTCGAGTTCGACGACGGCTCTGTTGTCGTCGCCGACGCAGAGCACCAGTGGTTCGCGTACGACCTGCCCGCCTGGAAGTCACTCCGCGGTCGCCATTACCTGACCGTCGCTCGCAGGTCCTCTCCCGACTACAACCCGAACCTCGCTCGCGACCAAGCGGCTCGGTGGCGTGAACCCCGCGTGGTCACGACCGAGCAGATGCTCAGCGAAGGCGTGCGGGCCGCTGCTGGCGTGCGACCGAACTGGTACGTGCCGCTCACACAGCCGCTTGACCTCGCCGAGCGGGACCTCCCCGTCGATCCGTACGTCCTCGGGTGCTGGCTTGGCGACGGCTCGACCGCCGGTTCGGAGATGACCATCGGCGATGTGGACTGCGAGCACTTCCGTGACGAGTTCACCTCCGCCGGCTACGCGTTCGAGCGACGGTACGCGCTGCAGTGGGCGACCGTGCCCGTGGCCGGGTCGGGTGCATGGCAGGGATACCGGGGCCCGATGCGCGTGTTGACTCGCGAGCTCCGCGCCGTCGGGCTGCTGGGTGGAGCGGTGAAGCACATCCCGGCTTCCTACCTGCGTGCGTCCTCGAAGCAGCGCTTGGCGCTGCTCCAAGGGCTCATGGACACCGACGGCTGCGTGACGAACATCAACGGCACCGTCGAGCTCTGTCTCGCCAACCGAGCCCTCCTCCAGCAGGCGCGCGAGCTCGCCTGCTCCCTCGGCCACAAGCCCGGACCGATCCGCGAGCGCTCGATACGACTGCCGGACGGACGTTATGCGACGGCATTCCGGATCCGCTGGACCCCCCTGGACCCCGTGTTCCGTCTTGCTCGCAAGGCCGACCGGCTGGAGTCGACGCGCAGCAAGCGAACGTTCGGTCGGATGACGCGGCGGGCGATCACTGCGATCCGTCCCGTCCCCTCCGTCCCGGTGCGATGCATCACGGTCGACTCGCCCAACCACCTGTACCTCGCCGGCGAATCCATGATCCCGACGCACAACACCGCTTTTGCGCTCGGGCTCGCGACGCATGCTGCGCTCGAGGCGCAGAAGCCCGTGCTGCTGTTCTCGCTCGAGATGAGCCAGATGGAGGTGACGCAACGCATCTTGTGCTCGGAGGCGCGCGTCGACGCCCAGCGGGTGCGCAACGGACGCCTCGCCGAGGCCGACTGGGCGAAGCTCCACCACGCGGTCGGGCGGCTCGCCACCGCGCCGATCTACATCGATGACAACCCGAACATCACGGTCATGGACATCCGGGCGAAGTCGCGCCGGCTGAAGAGCCGGGTCGGCGAGCTGGGCGTGGTGATCATCGACTACATCCAGCTCATGAGCGGCCGCGGCAGCGCCGAGAACCGCCAGGTCGAGGTGTCCGAGATCAGCCGGAACCTGAAGATCCTCGCCCGCGAGCTCGAGACACCGGTGGTCGCCCTCGCGCAGCTCAACCGCCAGCTCGAGACCCGCGCCGACAAGCGCCCGATGCTCGCCGATCTCCGTGAGAGCGGGAGCATCGAGCAGGACGCGGACGTCGTCCTGTTCCTGTACCGCGACGAGGTGTACAACCCCGAGACCCCCGACCGAGGCACGGCCGAGGTGATCGTGGCGAAGCACCGCAGCGGTCCCACCGGCAAGGTCCGGCTGGCCTGGCTCGACCACTACACGAAGTTCGCCAACATGGCCCGCGGCGTCTAGCCAGCGCGCCGGGTTACGTTGCCCGGCGTGAGCACGGCGACCGCGGAGGACGATCGCATCGTCGTTCCCTCTCGCGACCGGCGGATCGTCGTCATCGCGGTCGCCGTCACCCTGCTGCCCTTGGTGGTCGCCGCGGTGCGGGCGCTCCTCGCGCACCGCTTCGCGACCAACGCGGACGACGCGCTCATCGAGCTGCGCGTGCGCGACGTCGGCACCTCGCACACCCCGCTCATCGGGTCGTACCAACGCTTCGGCTTCAACCAACCGGGTCCGCTGCTGCTCTACCTCCTGGTCATCCCGTACCGGCTGCTCGGGTCGACGTTCGCCGGCGCGCAGGTCGGAGCGCTGCTGCTCAACGGACTGGCGGTCGCGGGGATGGCATGGACGGTCCTGCGCCGCCGCGGGATGCTCGCCGCGATCGCGTGCCTGGCCTTCGTGGCGGTGCTGATGCACGCCATGGGCGCCGAGCGGTTGTCCGATCCCTGGGAGCCCAACGCCACGATCCTCCTCGTGGCGCTGCTCCTGCTGCTCGTGTGGGAGGTGGCGGGCGGCGCGGCATGGGCGCTGCCGGTCCTCACGGCCGTCGGCTCCTTGCTGGCACAAGCCCAGAGCTCGCTCGCGCTGGTGGTGGCGGTGCTGCTCGGGTTCGCGCTGCTGGCGCTGGTGGTCGCCGCCCGTCGAGCGCAACCGCCGGTGAGCTGGCGGAAGCCGGCCATCACAGCCGCCATCGTCCTCGTCGTCGTGTGGATGCCGCCGCTGCTGCACGAGCTCGGCGGCGAGCCGAGCAACGTCGCGAAGATGTGGGACTTCATCCGCGAGTCGAACGGCAGGCTCGGCTTGCGCAACGCGGCGAGGTCGGTCGGCCTCCAGCTGGGTCAGCGCGGCTCATGGTGGACGGGCACCACGCCGCTGCGTCCCTTCGACGGAACGGTCGACGTCGGCGCCGGACCCGCGCTGCCGATCGGTGCGCTGGTGGTCGGCCTCGCCGCGGCTGTGGCCGTCCGTCGTCGGGCGTGGCTCGAGGCGCGCCTCGCGGTGACGGTGCTCGTCGGCTGCTTCGCCGCGGTGCTGTCCTTGTCGCGCATCACCGGGCCGCTCTTCGACTGGCTGCTGCTGTGGACGTGGGCGCTCGCGATGGTCGCCTGGTTCGCGGTTGCCCTGTGCGCCTGGGCGGTGCTGCCGAGCGACTGGCGAGCCAAGGTCCGCACGCTCGCGTTGCCGGTGCTGCTGGCGGTCGT
>JBEEGB010000261.1:0-4783 GCA_041166585.1 Acidimicrobiaceae bacterium | reverse complement strand
GGTTTGGCGAGTCGGGCGACGGCTTGTAGTCCCGAGAAACGGAGGCTACTTACCGGCCCTGCGCTGCCAGCGCGTGCGCTTCAACATCTTCTTGTGCTTCTTCTTCCGCATGCGCTTGCGGCGCTTTTTGATGAGAGAGCCCATGACGGCCGCCGACAGTACAGGCCGCTTGTCATTCCCCGAAATCGCCCGCGCCAGGGGGCTCCGCCCCCTGGACCCCCTACCGACGGCACCGCCGACCCAAGCCCTCATGTAAACGCGTCCGGTAACGGCACTTTCAGCATGTCTTAAGAGGATTCACGGCCTCAGACCCCGAATACGGGCGCAAAGCAAGTGGGGAGGGGACGCATGAGGCGAGTGGTGCTGGTTGGCACCCTATTGGCGATGGTGGGGCTTATCGTCGCTGCGCCGGCCTCATACGGACTCCAGCCCGTCGGCGGCGGGGCGGCGAGCACGCTCCCTGACGGAACGGTCTTCACAGCGCCGACCGCTGGATGCGAAGCGGTCCACTACGGCCATGCGTCGGATCCGGACACGACCTGGCTCGGCATGAATGGACTGATCTTGCGCGGTACGCAGATGTTGCAGGCGACGCTGCTTCCCGCCTTGACGCTCCAACCGGCGGGCGGGTGCGAGACACCAGAAGTTGGTAGCGGCACGGTCACCGGGCAGCTGAGCCTCAGTTGGGCAGACAGCGTGCAGGACACGGCGTTTGGCCGCAGCAGCTACTTGGTCACGGGCACCGTCGATGGAACCTACCAACGCCAGGGGCTGCACCTCACGCTCAGGTTGGCGATGACGCTGAGCTACTGCATCTCGGGGTGCCCGTCAGACCCGAGCGAGGTCTTCACCATCGAGGCCGTGATCGCGCCCGAGACCGCTGCCATCGGCCACATCGTGGGCACCTGGCGCGTCGGCGCGTAATTCCAAGTCGCCAGCCACGCGCGGAGATGCCGGTTATCGGGCGTCCGCTGACACCCATGCTGCGCTACGGGTCGGGTGGTGCGCGGAGGGTCTTGAGCGCTTCGAGGCGTTTCTGAATGAGGGGTCGGTAGATGGCGGGGTCGTCGATGTCGTTGGGGTAGGGGCGGCGGGTGCGACGGCCGTTGTGCGGTTTGCAATAGAGCCGTCCGTTGGACTGCTTGGTCTCACCGCCCTGGCTGTAGGGCACGATGTGGTCGACTTCGCAGTCATCACCGGGAACGTCGCAGCCGGGGAACTGGCAGTGCCGGTCCCGGATCTCGATGGCGTGGCGGAGCGCGCCGGTGAAGAACCGTTGCCGGACGCTGACGTCGATGACCTGGGACGCGGCGTCGAACACGAGCCGTTCGATGTCGGCTTCAGCCAACAGTGGGAGCAGATGGTCCCGGGACAAGGGGGTGCCGTCGGCCAGTTCGCAGATCATCCCGTTGAACGTCTCATAGCCGACCAGGATTGACAGCAACGGACTCGGGGTCACACCGTTCGCTGGTCTGGTGGCGGACCGCTTCGCCATCTCGATCAACGCGTCAGCCCGGCGTTGGCCTGGGGTGCGAGCCAGCTTGTCCACCCCGCAGTTCTCGCCGAACTCGGCACGGGCGTCAGCCCAGTCGGCCAGGAACATCTCGCGTTCCAAGCGGGCGTGTTCGTTGGCGAAGACCGTCCCGTCGACGCGATCCAGGCGGCCCCGCAGATCGAAGATCCCTTCGAGGGTGCGGTCGGCGTTGAAGTAGCGGCCCTGGCGTTCGCGTTTGGCCGGGTCGTGCTCGAGGTGCTCATCGGCGGCTTGAGCCCACCGGTCCAGGACCTGGCGCACGTCGCGCTCGCTCTGCTGGTCAAGACACCACTTGATCAACAGGGCTTCGTCGCGAGCGAACAGCGCGGCCCGTCGGGGCAGGTTCACCGCGACGAGCAGGTCGACGAGGTCGATGCTGAGCCGGCCCTCGGCCAACGCCGCTGCGACGACGGGCATGGTGGCCAGCTTCCGGGCCCGGTGCAGCACCGCGTTGGCCCGACCCCGACACATGCCCGCGTCACGCGCCAACCGCGCCCCGGCCGCCTTGGAGCCGTCATCAGCCCACACCATCCGGGCATCCCACCGCGCCAAGATCCGTGCCTGCGCGGCGGCCAGCAGTGACGTCTCCGCTTGCAGATCGAACACCAGACCGGACAGCTCGGTGTCCTCGAGCGTGTCGAGATCCAGCGCGTTCAACGCTTCGATGCCGTCTCGCAGCTGCCCCAGCAACATCCCGACACACTACCGAACACACGTACGAAGATCAACCAAAAATCCAATGGAATCAGGCATTTTTCGCACCGATATCAGCAAGCCGCCACGTGAGCATCAGCTGTGCGCTCGCTTCGCCCGCGCCGGCGGACTCGTATGTCGCGATCGCTGCCGCGTTGTCGGCGTCGGTGAGCACCCACATGCCGTAGCAACCTCGCTCGCGAGCGAGGTCGGCCAGCCTCGCCACCAATGCCTTCCCAACGCCCCGCCCGCGGAACGCATCGTCGACGCCGAGCTCGTACAGGAACATCTCGGTGCCCTTGTCGGGATGCGCCATCTCGATGCCGGAGACGAACCCAGCAGGCTCCGCGTCCTCGTAGGCGATGCAGAGGTGATGGTTCGGCTGGTCGAGGAAGCGCTGGACCCAATCCGACCGAGCATCGGAGTCGAACAGCTGAGACGCGGCGCACACGCGCTCGGCATCGGCTGACGTCATCCAACGCAGCTCCACGCGTCAGCGGCCCTTCCACACGGGCTTGCGCTTCTCGGCAAAGGCGGCGATGCCTTCCGCCGCGTCCTCGGTGGCGGACGTGACGGTGAGCATCGTCTGCAGCAGGCGCAAGGCGTCCTCGGCGGACTGGTCGACGACGGCATAGAACGAGTCGCGCCCGAGCTTCATGATCGCCGGCGACTTGCTGGCCAGCACGGCCGCGAGCTCAGCCACCTCGGCATCCAGGCGGTCGACGGGTACGACCCGGTTCACGAAGCCGATGCGCAGCGCCTCGGCTGCGTCGACTCGCCGGCCGGTCATCATCAGCTCGAGCGCGACCTTCGGTGGCATCGAGCGGAGCAGCGGCACCGTGATCATGAACGGCCAGAGGCCGACGTTGATCTCCGGCGTGCCGAACTGCGCGTCATCGGCGGCCACGACCATGTCGCAGGCGAGCGCGAGCCCGAACCCACCGGCCAGCGCGTAGCCGCGCACCCGGGCGATGATCGGCTTGCCCAGCTCCCACATGTCGCGGAACAACCGGGCGAGCTCGCCCCGGGCGTCGTGCACCCCGGCCCAGCCCTGGTCGGCCTGCATGCCGGTGAGGTCAGCGCCCGCGCAGAACGCCTTGTCCCCCGCACCGGTGAGCACGACGACTCGCGCGCCGGCATCGGCCTTCGCCTCCGCCATCGCACCCCGCAGCTCGGTCATCACCGTCCATGACATCGAGTTGCGACGATCGGGCCGGTTGATCGTGATCGTGGCCACGCCATCACGGACGTCGTAGATCAGCGCGTCGTAGACCATGCGGCAGAAACCGTAACCTCCGCGTCGTGGCTCTCATCGTGTTGGCGGTGGTCGTCGGCGCGCTGATCGGCTTGGCGCTCCCCCCCGCCGCTCGTCACCGGGCTCGGCCGCGTGCGCACCTGCTGCCCCTGCTCATCGTCGGTGTCGTCGCCCAGGCGACGGCCGGTCGCCTCGATGGCGGCCAGGCCGTGGTGGTTGCGCTGGCCGGATTCGCCTGCCTCCTGGCGTTCGCGCTGGCCAACCTGCACCTCACGGGGATGGGTGTGCTGGCCATCGGGTTGGCGGCGAACGTGTTCGTCATCGCCATCAACGGCGGCATGCCGGTGAGGACACGCGCGCTCGTCGCCGCGAGCGTGATCGACGAGCGCGAGGTCGCGGGCCTCGAGCTGAGCGGACCTCGGCACCCTGAGCGATCCAGCGACCGCCTGGTCGAGCTGGGCGACATCATCCCGGTGCCACCGATCCACGAGGTTGTGTCGTTCGGCGACCTCATCATCGTCGTCGCCACCGCCGACGTCGTGGCCCACCTGGTCCGCCGCCGCCGTGGACGCCGCGCCTCCCCACCCCCCGGATCAGGGCTGCATGAGGAGCGCGAGGCCGGTCCAGGACTGGGGGATGGCACCGAGGCCCGTGGCGTCGTCCGGGTCCCAGTACTCGGCGAGCCCTGAGCGGTCGGCGCCTTCCACCGTCTCGGCCGCGATCGACGCGCCGGCGCGCCACAGCAGGTAGGCCAGCTGCGGCCACACCGGGCCCCGCCAGTAGCGGCGAGGATCGAACGCAGGCTCCATGCGGTGGACTCCTGCTGGCCCGAACGGCCCGCCGAACGCGGCCGGGTCGCTCACCGCCGCGAGCGCCGATGGCTCGTCGATGACGAGCAACGGGAGGAGACCGTCGAGCGTCCGGGTCCGACCCGACGACGACGCCGCGCCGCCGTCGACCCATGTCGCGAGCTCCGGGTCCCACCGCGAGGCCAGGGCGGCGAGGAGCGCTTCGTCGACCACGCCCGTGAGCTCGCGCTGGTTCCACGCCACGAGCGCGGCCAGGGACACCGGCGCGCAGTCAAAGGTGGGGTGCGGACGTCCGACGACGAGCTCGCCCTTCACCCGGAACCAGCGAAGGGGATCGTCTGCCCCCCAGTGGTCGAAGCGGGGGCTGTCGTCGCAGCCGGTCTCCCACGGATGCCAGATCGCGAGCAACCCGCTCGGGTGACGTCGCTCGGTCAAGAAGTACTCGAGGTGGCGGGCAGCACGATCGGCCAGCTCGTCCGGGACGTCGATCCC
>JBEEGB010000260.1:0-15707 GCA_041166585.1 Acidimicrobiaceae bacterium | reverse complement strand
TCGGCATCCCGATGGTGGACGTGCAGAGCGTGGGTGCGGGTGGAGGCTCCATCGCCCGCGTCCGCCAAGGGGCGCTCCTCGTCGGGCCCGAGTCAGCCGGTTCGGTGCCTGGCCCCGCGTGCTACAGCCGCGGCGGCGACAAGGCGACGGTGACCGATGCCGATGCGGTGCTCGGCTACCTGCCCGTGGATGGCTTCGCGGGCGGGCGCATGACGCTCGACGTCGACGCATCCCGAGCCGCGATCGAACGCGACGTCGCGGTGCCGCTGGGCGTGGACGTGGTCGAGGCCGCGTGGGGTGTCGAGCGGATCGTGAACGCCAACATGGCGAACGCCACGCGGCGAGTGCTGTCGTCGTACGGCGCCGACCCGCGCGACCTCACCGTCATCGCCTATGGCGGCAACGGCCCGCTCCACGCCTGTGCGCTCGCAACAGAGCTGGGCGCGTCCCGCGTGCTCGTCCCGAAGACCGCGCCTGCCTTCTCGGCGCTCGGTCTCCTCGTGGCCGACTACGTCGTCGACCTGCTGCGCACCTACGTGACGCCGATCTCGTTGGTCGACCTCGGGCGGCTGCGCTCGCTCATGGCAGAGCTGCTCGATGAGTGCGCGAAGGAGCTCGCTCCCGCAGGGCTGCCGGCCGAGTCGGTGCACACCGACCTCTTCGTGCAGATGGCCTACGGCGGCCAGAACTCGGACATGAGCGTGCCCGTCCCGGAAGGCGTGCGGCTCGACGGCGGCGGGCTGCTCGACCTCGCGCAGCGCTTCCACGACATGCACGAAGCCGACCGAGGGTTCGCGTTCCGCAACCAGCAACCGGTCGTGCGCGGCGTCCGCCTCACCGCGCGGGGCGAGACCACCAAGCCCGCCCACCTCGCCGAGCTGGGCTCGGTGAGCGACGCCTCGACCGCGATCAAGGGATCCCGCCCGGTGTACTTCGGCGTCGAGTTCGTCGACACGCCGATCATCGACGGCACGGTGCTCGGGCCCGGTGCCACCGTGCGCGGTCCGGCCTTGATCGAAGAGGCGTTCACCGTCGTCACGGTGGCCCCCGGCTGGACCGCCCGGTTGGGCGAGCACGCCTCCTATGACCTCACCCCGGCCTGAGCGCTGATCGTGCCTGCCTTCCTCACGGATGCCGAGCTCGCGGCCGTCTCCGCGGCGGTCGACCGCCTCGTCCCCGGTGACGACGACGGCTTCCCCAGCGCGAGCGACGCGGGCGCGCCGCGCTACATCGACACGCTGCTCGGCGCGTTCACGTTCGATCCGCCGCGGATCTGGGGCGGAGGACCGTTCTCGGGCCGCTGGGGTGGCGAGGCCGCGTTCGACGCCTGGCTCCCGCTCGGCACCATGGAAGAGCTCGCATGGCGCACCCGCATCGAAGGCTCACAAGGCCTGGCCGAGCGCGAGTTCAACGGGCCCGTCATCGGCCTGCAGCAGCGCTACCGCGAGGGCATCGCGGCCTTGGGCGCGGACTTTGCCGAGGTGGGTGCTGAGGCGCAGGACCGTCGGCTCGACGCAGACCCCGACTTCAAGGACCTCCTCTTCACGCACACCTGCGAGGCGCTGTACGGCGACCCGGTCTACGGGGGGAACGACGGGCGGCGGGTCTGGGACGCCATCGACTTCGTCGGTGACATCCAGCCGCGCGGCTACACCGACGTCGAGGTGACCCAGCGCGAGAAGACACCGGTGCGCGAACCGTGAGCGCCGACCTCGACGCTGATGCCGTGATCGTGGGCTCGGGGCCTGGCGGCTCGACCGTCGCCGACGTCCTCACCGCGGCGGGCTGGTCGGTGATCGTCCTCGAGAAGGGACGCAACCACCTCATCGACCTCGAGACGCCGTTCGAGGCCTCCGGCCACCAGTCCAACGACGAGATCAAGTACAAGCGCCGCCACTTCCTCGGGCCGGATCCGCTGACCGAGCCGCGCACCTACCGCCGCAACGTCGACGACGGCGAGCGCATCTTCACGGGAGACGTGAACAACCTGCCGTCGACGGTCGGTGGCGGCGGCTACCACGCGGACGGCAAGCTGCCTCGTTTCCGTGAGGACGACTTCCACGTGCTCTCCGCGCTCGGTCCCATCGAAGGCGCGGCGGTGGCGGACTGGCCGTTGCAGTACGACGAGCTCGAGCCGCACTACGCCGCGGCGGAGCGGCTCATCGGTGTGGCCGGCGAGCCCACCAACCCGTTCGCGGCGTGGCGGAGCGGCCCCTTCCCGATGGCACCCGGTGCCGACATGTTCGGCGCCCTCCTCACCGCCGAGGCCGCCGAGCGCCGCGGCCTGCACCCGTACCGCGCGCCGAGCGGCGTGAACTCGGTCCCCTACGACGACCGGCCTGCATGCAACAACTGCGGGTACTGCGCGTTCTTCGGATGCCCCATCCACGCCAAGGGCGACCCGATCGGCTCGCTGCGCCGCGCGCTGCGCACCGGTCGCTGCGAGGTGCGGCCCGAGTCCTACGTCACCGGCGTGAGCCTCGATGCATCGGGCAAGAAGGCCACGGGCGTCCGGTACCTCGACATCGCCGCCGGCAACGCGCCGCGGGAGGTGCGCGCCGCGCACGTCGTGGTGGCCGGTGGGGCCTTCGAGACGCCGCGGCTGCTGCTGCGCTGTGGCGTCGGGAACTCGTCCGATCTCGTGGGCCGGAACCTGATGTACCACTTCCAGACGCTGACGGTCGGCTTCTTCCCGTTCTCACTGCACGCCGAGCGGGGACGGACCGTGACCCACCTGCACGACGACTTCATCGTGCCGGGACCGGCCGAGCTCGCCGCGGCGAAGGAGGCGGGGCTGCCCTGGATCCGCGGCGGCACGACCGAGCACGGCGGCGGGGGCACGCCGATCGAGGAGGCGTCGAACTACCCGACCGGCCCGCAGCACGTGGTGTCGATGCGCGACTCGGCGATCCGCGACCGGCTGTGGGCATTCACCATCCAGGCCGAAGACCTCCCCCAGCACGGCAACCGGATCGACCTCGACCCCACCGTGGTCGACGCGTGGGGATCGGCCGCGGGTCGCGTCACGTACTCGCCCCATCGCCACGAGCTCGTCGCGTCGGCGCACTTCGCACCGATCCTCGAGGACGTGATGCGCGACGCCGGCGCCGACTTCGCGTTCTCCACCACATCTCCGCCGCAAGACGACCTCGACCTGCACGCCAAGAGCCCGCTCGGCATCGCGCCCGCCTCACGGCACGTCATGGGAACCTGCCGCATGGGTGACGACCCCAACGCCTCGGTCGTCAACCGGTGGGGCCGGCTGCACGACGTGGAGAACGTGCTCGTCGCCGACTCATCGGTGTTCGTCACCTCGGCCGGCTACAACCCGACGCTCACGCTGGTGGCCCTCGCCCACAGGGCCGCGACGGCGTTGGCCGGACGCGCGGCCGACTGACCCCGCGTACGCTCGTTCGATGGACGCCGCCGCCCAGCTCGACGCGGTCCGCCGCGAGTCCACCGTGTTCTACGACACCGCCGAGGCAGCTCGCGACCGCGCCGCGCCGGTCCCGAGCTGCCCGGAGTGGTCGGTCGACGACCTGATCTGGCACCTGGCCGAGGTGCACTGGTTCTGGTCCACCATCGCCGAGCAACGCATCGCGGACGCCAGCGGGCTCGAGACGTTGTCGCATCCCGAGCGGCCGCCGAGCGACGAGCTCATCGCGTTCGGGCGGGCGCAGCTCGACCACCTGCTGGAGGCGATCACGGGTGTCGACCCGTCCACGCCCGTGTGGACGTGGGCGCACCGGCAGGACATCGGCTTCATCCAACGCCACCAGGTGCAGGAGGCCGCAGTGCACCGTTGGGACATGGAGCTGGCGACCGGGGTGGAGCGCACGCCGATCGACCCGGCCGTCGCCGCTGATTCCATCGACGAGTTCCTCTCGATCTCGCTGGCGTACGCGCTCGGTGACGCCGCGCTGCCGGGCTCGGTCCACCTGCACTGCACCGACACCAGCGGCGAGTGGATCATCCACGCCGACGGGGCCGTCGAGCCGGTCCACGCCAAGGGCGACGCCGCCATCCGAGGCTCCGCGTCCGACCTGCTGCTCGCCCTCTACCGCCGCGTCCCCCTCACCGACCTCGAGGTCATCGGCAACGAGTCCGTCGCCACCGACTTCATCTCCCGCCTCACCGCCGACTAGCGATCGTTTGTGCGGTCGTGAGTCGGAAGAGCTCCGACTCAGAACCGCACAAACCGAAGCAGGATCAGCGGGGGAGGCCGAGGATGCGGTCGGCGATGATCGTGCGCTGCAC
Source organism: Acidimicrobiaceae bacterium (assembly GCA_041166585.1). Classification (GTDB taxonomy): domain Bacteria; phylum Actinomycetota; class Acidimicrobiia; order Acidimicrobiales; family JACDCH01; genus JBEEGB01. Next base: position 11,450 of record JBEEGB010000260.1, on the reverse strand, counting down.
CTCGCTCGTGCCGCCCGCGATCGACGCGGCCTTCGACCACAGCCACTGCCGTTGCCAGCGCCCGGTGAGGGGCGCGTCGTCACCGAGCACCGCGAGCGCGGCGTCGGACAGGTCTTGGGTCATGTCGGTCCACGTGAGCTTCACCCAGCTCGACTCGGGACCAGGTTCGATGCCGCGGCCGAGCCGTGACAGCGTTCGCCAGTTGTGCAGGCGGAGCACCCGAAGCTCGATCCATGCCTGTGCCAGCGCGTCGGCGACGTCCACGTCGTCCAGGCTCCCTCGCTCCGCCGCCAGCGCGTAGAGCTCGTCGAGGAAGCCCTCGTGCACCACCTGCTCCTTGAACGGGAACGACGTCCCCCGTTCGTGGGCCAGCGTCGTGTTCGCCACTGCCCAACCCTGGTCGAGCCCGCCGACGAGGTGCTCCGAGGGCACGAACACCTCGTCGAAGAACACCTCGTTGAACTCGGCCTCGCCGGTGAGCTGGGTGAGCGGGCGGATGTCGATGCCCTCCGCCTCCATGTCGATGACGAGATACGAGATCCCCCTGTGCTTCGGCGCGTCTTCGAGGGGCGTGGTGCGGGCCAGGCAGATGCCCCACCGCGCGAAGCGGGCGTAGGACGTCCACACCTTCTGACCGGACAGCAACCACCCGCCCTCGACCGGCTCGGCGCGCGTCGAGAGCGACGCCAGGTCGCTCCCCGCCCCTGGCTCGCTGAACAGCTGGCACCAGAGCTCGCTGGCGTCGAGGATCGCCGGCAGCCACCGGGCCTTCTGCTCGTCGGTGCCGTGGGCCAGCAACGTCGGCCCGGCCAGGTTGATGCCGACCCTGTTCACCGGCTGGGGCGCGCGGCTGCGGGCGTACTCGATGTTGTAGAGCGCCACCTGCACCGGGGTCGCGGAACGACCGCCGTAGCCCGACGGCCAGTGGATCCCCACCCACCGGCCCGAGGCCAGCCTCGCTTGCCACCGCCGTCCCCACGCGATCTCGTCCTCGTGGGAAAGGTCAGCTGGGGGAAGCTCGAGGTTGTCCTGCAACCAGCCCCGCACCTCAGCGGCGAACGCGCGCTCGTCTTCGCTGAAGCTCAGGTCCACGCGTTGCCGCCGAGCATCAGAGGTCCCAGAACCGATCGCGCCCCGCCTGCCGCAGTGCGGCGCGCAACGCAGCCTCGTCGTCCGCCGTGAACGGCCGGTATCCGGACGCACCGCGATCGCGCACCCACAGCTGATCGTCACCGCAGAGGTCGCGCCGGTACTTCTGGCGGACGAGGGTGCGCTTCACGATCTTGTTCGTGCCGGTCATGGGGAACGCCTCGACGACACGCACGTAGCGCGGACGCCACTTGGGTCCGACCTCGGCGAGCCCGTCCACGTAGGCGGCGAACGCCAGCGGATCGAACTCGGTGCCGTCACGTTGCTGGATGGCGGCCATCACCTGGTCGCCGGCCTGCTCGTCGGGGACGCCGTAGGCGGCCGCCACCACGACGTCGGGATGGCGGGACAGCGCGGCGTCGATCGGGCCGGCCGGGAAGTTCTCGCCGTCAACGCGGATCCAGTCCCCTGTGCGCCCCGCGAACCAGAGGTGGCCGTCGTCGTCCATGTAGCCGAGGTCGCCCGACCAGTACCACCCGTTGCGCAACGTCGAGGACGTGGCCTCGGCGTTGTTGTAGTAGCCCTCGAACGGCCCCGCGCCCGCGGTGTTGACGATCTCCCCGACGCATTCGTCGGGGTTCGTGAGGACACCGTCTCCGCCGAACCGAGCCCGTCCCCGCTCCACGCCCTCGTCGTCGACCACCTTCACCGTGTCGCCGGCCTGGCCCACCGAACCCGGGGGGAGCACGCCGTCGCAGTTGAGGGCGATGCCGCCCTCCGTTGCACCGAACGCGTCGATCACCTCGACACCGAACCGTCGACCGAACGTCTCGACGACCTCGGGCGAGCCCTCGTTGCCGAACGCGACGCGCAGCGGGTTGTCTGCGTCGTCGGGTTGCTCCGGAGTGGAGATCAGGTAGGCCAGCGGCTTGCCCGTGTAGTTGAACCACGTGGCGCCGTAGCGACGGATGTCGGGCAACCAGCCTGAGGCGCTGAACCGCCGGCCGAGCCCGACCGACGCTCCGACCGCGATCGACGGCGCCCACCCGACCATCAGCGCGTTGGAGTGGAACAGCGGCATGCAGATGTAACCGACGTCGTCGGGGCCGAGGTCCATGATCGTCGCCATGCGCACGCCGGTCTGGAGCATGCGCCGCTGGCTGCAGATCACCGCCTTCGGCGCGGACGACGTGCCCGACGTGAAGATCAGCGCCCAACGTGACTCCACGTCAGGGTCGATGCCTGGATCGACATCGCCGGCGCGCGCGAGCGCGGCGTCGAGGTCGGGCTCTCCGACGACCACGAGCGGCGGCAGGCGGTCGGTCAGCGGTTCGAGCAGCGGCAGGTGGCGGGGCTCGGTGATCACGAGGCCGACGTGGGTGTGCTCGATGTCGCGCCACAGGTGCTCGTCGCGTCGAGTGTGGTTGAGACCGACGATGACGGAACCGGAGAGCGCGGCACCGCCGAACGCGAACAGGTACTCCGGCACGTTGTCGAGCAGCACGCCGACGTGGCGCACACCGTCAGGGGTGCTCGGCGGATGGGCGAGGAACAGGTTCGCCCACCGGCGCGCCTCGGCGAAGTACTCGGCATGGGTCCACACGCGGTCGTCGAAGCGGAGCGCGGGCCTTTCGGCGACGAGCGGATCGGTGCCGTTGCGTCGCAGCAGGGCGCCGGCGTTCGCAGCCGGCAATTCTGCCTGACCAGGGGCCGGTATCGAGCGAGACGCCACGATCCCTGACGCTAGCGTCAGGCGAACTACCGTGTTCCACGTGCCCAAGCCATCCGCTGCTCGCTCTGGCGCGCGCCGCAGCAGCCGTCCCGGGGCGCCGGCGGAGGGTCGCGAGCTGCGCGCCCGCGGTCAGCGCACGGTCCGCAAGCTGCTCGACGCCGGCATCGAGGTGTTCGGTCGGAAGGGCTACCACTCAGCGCGCGTCGACGACATCGTGAAGGTCGCCAAGACCTCGCACGGCACCTTCTACCTGTACTTCGCGAACAAAGAGGACCTGTTCCGCGCGCTCACGCACGACGTCGCCGAGGAGATGGCGGCGCTCGTGGAGTCGCTCGGCGCGCTCACGCCCGACGAGGACGGTTACACAGAACTCCGTGCGTGGCTGGCGAAATTCGCCGAGCTGCACCGTCGCTACGGTCCCGTCATCCGGGCCTGGACCGAAGCCGAGATCGATGCGAGCACGTTCGGCCGCGCCGGCGTCGGCGTGCTCGGCGATCTCGCGGCGACCCTGGGAGCGCGGATCGCAGCGAGCCCCGGCATCGATGTCGACCCCCGCGTCGCCGCGCTCGCGCTGGTCGCGATGATCGAGCGTTCGAGCTACTACAAGATCACCGGTCAGCTCGGCACCGCTGACGACGACGGGCTCATCGACACCCAGGCCGAGATCGCGTTCGCCGCCCTGTTCGGTGGTGGCGTCCGCGACGGTGCCGCCTCCCGGCGCTGAACGCCGGCACCGGTTACCCTGACGCCACCGTCAGGTTTTGGCGGTCGCAGACTCCGGGGGGAACATGTCCGCACACCGACGCACGTTCGTCGTCATCACCGCAGCCCTTGCCCTTGCCTTGCTCGCCGCGTGCGGGAGCGACAAGAAGACGCCAGCCGCGAGCGCTTCATCGGCACCGGCGGCGACCACCACGACCACCGCGGCGTTCGACGAGGCCGCAGCGAAGGCACAGATCACCAAGGCCTTCGAGACGTTCTTCAACGGCACCGTGACCGACCAGAACCTCAAGCTCCAACAGCTCGCCGAGCCCGACAAGCTGAAGGCGCTCTTCAACGAGAACTTCACCAAGAACGCGACCGTTGCCGCCATGACGGTTGCCCAGGTCGAGACCATCACGTTCGGCACCGACAAGACGAAGGCTGACGTGGTCTACACGCTGGTCGTCTCCGGAACCCCGGCTCTGCAGCATTTCGGTGGCAGCGCCGTGTTCACGGGCGGCTACTGGAGGATCACCACCGCCTCCTTCTGCGACATCACCTACATCGGCGCCACCCAACCCCCGGAGTGCACCAGCTGATCCTCCACCCCCGCCAATGTTGGATGCGAGGCGGTGTGATCACACCGTCTGGCATCCAACATTCAAGATGTGATCAGTTCGCGAGGAGCTCTTGGGTGAGGTCGCCGATGCCGGCGGCGGGGCCGGCGTAGCGCACGGAGCCCTTGCCCAAGAGCACCGCCACGTCGGCCAGCTCGAGGGCGCGGTGCACGTGCTGCTCGACGATCAGCAGCGACGAGCCCGCCTCCCTGATCGCCTGCAACGTCCGGTAGACCTCGTCGACGATCACCGGGGCGAGGCCGAGTGAGAGCTCGTCGGCGATGAGCAGCGCCGGCGGGTCGGCGAGCACCCGGGCGAGGGACAGCATGCGCTGCTCGCCACCGGACAACGTGCCCGCCTCCTGCGATCGTCGTTCACCGAGCCGCGGGAACGAGGCGTACGCACGCTCGAGTGCGCCGTCCACTCCCTTGCGCCCGAGCGAGCGGCGGAACGCGAGCACCAGGTTCTCCTCGACCGTGAGCGACGCGAACACCGAGCGCCCCTCCACCGCGTGGGCGACACCGGCCCGAGCCAGCTTCCACGCCGGCTGCCCGGTGACGTCGTCACCCCGGAGCCGGAGCCGTCCGTTGGTCGGACGCACGAGGCCAGACGCCACGCGCGCCACCGTGGTCTTGCCGGCGCCGTTCGGGCCGAGCAGGGCGCACACACCACCGCTCGGGACGCTGAACGTCACGCCGAACAGCGCACGGAACGCGCCGTAGCCGGCATCGATCCCGTCGAGCTCGAGTACCGGAGCGCTCACCCGCTGACCCCGAGGTAGGCGGTGATGACGCGCTCGTCGCGCAGCACGTCCGCGCACGCTCCCTGCGCCAGCAGTGCGCCGAAGTCGAGCACGTACAGCCGCTCACACACGTTGCGCACCATCGCGAGATCGTGCTCGACGAGCAGGATCGCGGTGCCCCGCTCGCGCCGCACGTCGGTGAGGACGGTTCCGAGCGCTGCGGTCTCGGTGGCGTCGAGGCCCGAGGACGGCTCGTCGAGCAAGAGGAGGCGCGGGTCGCCGATCAGAGCGCGACCGATCTCGACGAGCCGGGACTGCCCGAGGGTGAGCGCCTCCACCGGCTGCAACGCGACGTCGCCGATCCCGAGGAGCGCGAGCACCTCGTCGGCGCGCCGGATCTCTGCCGGGCGGGGCCCTCCTCGGCCCAAGAGGTCCTGCCACAGGCCGCCACCACCGCCGCGGACCCGTTCGGCCACCAGCAGGTGCTCGCGCACCGACAGACCCGCGAACAGCTCGACGCGCTGGAAGGTCCTGCCGATGCCGAGCCTGGCCCTGCGGTGCGTCGCGAGCCGCGTGAGCTCCGTGCCGTCGAAGGTGATGCTTCCGCCCTCGGGGCGGAGCATGCCGAGCAGGCAGTTGAACAGCGTCGTCTTGCCGGCGCCGTTCGGGCCCACGAGCCCGACGATCTCCTGCGCCTCGACCGAGAGCGAGACGGCGTCGAGCGCGAGGATGCCGCCGAACTTCTTGGTGACCGATCGCGCCTCGAGCAAGCTCATCGGGCGGCGGGCGCGGGTTCGACGACCGCTGACTCGAGGGGAGCGCTCTTGGCTGGACCGCGCCACTTGACGATCCGGGCGTTGAACTTCTCGATGCTCATCCGCTTCTGGAACTCGACGATGCCCTCCTGATGGCGGGCGAAGGTGATCGCGCCGAAGCCGAAGAGCGCGAACTGGAGGGGCAGCACCAGGTTCGAGTCGAGGCGAAGCACGTCTTCGAGCACGACGGGGAACAGGATGAACGACATGCCGGCGTTCACCGCACCGTCAACGGTGCGAGCACCGAGGCTGCAGACCAGCAGCACCCACACGAGGCCGTAGACCGCGGGGAAGTCCTTGTCGGTGACGGGTGCGTTCTGCGCCGCCGCGAACAGCGCCCCGCCCAATCCCGCGATCGCGGCCGAGACGGTGAACGCGGTGAGCTTGGCTCGCACGGGGTTGATGCCGATCGCGGTGGCGGCCACCTCGCTCCCCCGCAGCGCGGCGAGCACCTGACCGGTGGTGCCCCTCCGGATCCTGATGACGACGATGCCGCAGATGGCGAACACCACGAACGTGAAGAAGAAGAACGGGCGGTCCTGGCCGAAGTCGATCCCGAGGAAGACGGGCCGGGGGACCTCGACGCCCTGCGGCGCACCCGTGAGCCACGCCGTCTGGAACAACGTGTTCTCGATCATGAGCGCGAACGCCAACGTCCCGAGGGCCAGCGAGAGACCGCCGAGGCGCAGGCACGGGATGGCGATGAGCGCGCCGAGCGCGGCCGCGACCAACGCGCCCGCCAGCATCCCGACGAAGATCGGCACCCCCCAGTGCGCCGCCAGCTGCCCGGCCGTGAACGCGCCGAGCCCGGCGAAGCTGGCCTGGCACAGAGAGATCTGACCCCCCAGCCCGGTCAGCACGGTGACCGACAGGAAGATCGTCGTGAGCGCGAGCCCCTTCGTCGCCTCTTGGACGAAGTGCCCCGAGAGCGAGAACTGCACCAGCGTGAACACGACGCCGATGAAGACCGCGAAGAGCACCTTGTTGAGCTTGGCGAGGCGCGGGTCCATGTACGTGACGGCGAGCGCGGGCGGGGGCGGATCGACGCCCGAGAGCGGATCGGTCACCTCCCGCCGCCGTCGCAAGCCGGGCAGGAGAAGCAACGAGAGGGCGAGGAAGATGAACGGCACCGACGGGCGGATGTAGCGAGCCGGCTCACCGTCGATGTGGAACACGCGGACGATGAGGTCCTTGCTCACCCCGAGGATCACGCCGCCCGCAAGCGTGAGCGGCAGGCTCGACAGCCCGCCGAACACCGCAGCCGCGGTGGCAGCCACGAGGAGGAGCGTGAACGCGTTGGCGTCGACCTGGCTGTTCAGCGGGGCGAGCAGCACCCCGGCCAGACCGGCGAGCACGCTGGAGAGCACCCATGCTCCCGTCGCGACGCGATCCGCGTTGAGGCCGTTGAGCTGCGCCATCCTCGGGCTCTCGACCACCGCTCGCATGCGCAGCCCGATGGGCGTGCGCAACAGCACGAAGCTCAGCACGCCGATCACCACGAGCGTGGTCACGACGGTCATCATCGTGTCGCCGTTGATGTTGTACTCGCCGAAGTGGAAGACCTTGTCCGGGTCCGGGGCGATGCTGGGCGGCCGGTTCTTCACGTCGGTCCCGAACAGCACGCGCACGATCTCGGGGATGCCGACGAGGAGTCCGATCGTGGTGACGAGCTTCGCCAGCGGCGGAGCCGTGCGGAGCAACCGGAAGATGAACCGGTCGAGCACCAGCCCGAGCACCACGCCGCAGCCGACGATCGCGACGAGCGCCGCGGGAAGGCGGGGCCAGCCGTGGTCGATGACCAGCACGTAGAAGACGGTCGCGGACGTGAACGCCTGCGCGCCGAACGCGAAGTTGAACACGCCCGATGCCCGATAGCCGAGCACGAGCCCGGTCGCGACGAGGGCGTAGATGCACCCGTCGGGAAAGCCGTTGATGAGCGAGTTGACGACGTCGCGCATCGTGCGAGGCGCCTGCCTTCTACTTGAAGGTGGGGTTGTTGAAGTCTGGGTTGGCCAAGACGAAGCAGATGTGGGGCTTGCCGGGCTTCCCGAAGACCGGCACGAGCTTGCCCGACTTCACCTGCAGGATGGTCGCGCAGCTGTCCGGGCTGTTCCCCGAGTGCGCGATCGTCCAGTCGACACCGCCGGGCAGCAGGCCGCCAGCGGTGTAATTCGTCTCCTTGTTGATGGCATCGACGACGCTCTGACGAGTGAAGTCCGGCCCCGCCTCCTTGAGCCCCTGCACGAGCTGGTCGGCGTTGATCCACCCCACGAGGCTGTTCTCGTTCGGCGCCTTGCCCCGGGCCTTCATCGCCGCGAGGAAGTCCTTCAACGCCTGGGGCTGCTCGGCCTCCGGCGCCTGGTACGGGAAGTAGTCGACCGTCACGTAGTCGCCTTCGAGCACGTCGGCGCTCTGCGCGATGAGCGAGTCGTCGTACCCGTTGGGGAGGTACTGGACGATGTTCATCCCGTTGTCCTTGAACGCCTTGCCGAGCTTGGCGCTGCCCGCGCCGTCGATGCACGTCGCGAGGAACTGCACGCCGGACGACTTCATCTTGTCGAGCTCGGGGCCGAGCTCGGGAGGGGTGAAGCCGAAGTTGATGCTCGTCGTCTCGTAGACCAGCTGGATGCCGAGAGCTGCACCGAACTTGGCGATCGAGGCCTCCCACCCCTTCGCGCACGCCTGCGACTGCGGCGCCGTGTAGGTGAGCACGCCGATCTTGGTGAAGCCGGTCTGCTTGGCGAGGTACGTGAGCCACGCGTTCGGGCAGTCGAAGCAGAGGTGCGACCCGGACTGGCCGAACAAGCTCGGCGGGCCCGACCACTCGGCGTTGATGTTCCAGCCAAACGTAGGCACCCCGTTCTCGCCGAGGTACTTGGCTCCGGAGAAGCTGATGGTCGCGACGGGGACCACCGCGAACACCCCGTCCTCTTCGACCAGCCCTCTCGCCTGCGAGACGTTCCGGGACGCCTGCGCGCCATCGTCGCGCTTGGCGACGAGGTTGATCTTGCGGTTGAACACGCCGCCGTCGGCGTTGAGCTTGTCGAAGTACGCCTGCGCGCCGTCGAAGGAGTCGGCGTAGCTGCCGCCGAGCGGGTTGTTGATGGCGGCCAGGCCTCCGACCTTGATCTCGGTGTCGCTCACACCTGGACCGTGGCCGGCGGTGGAACCCGTTGCCGCGCCACCGGACCCCGAGTCCTTGGAGTTGCCGCACGCGGCGACGATCACGATCAGTGCCAGCACGACACCCCACCGCTTGAACCGCATGACATCCCCCCGGAGTCGAAACCTGACTTTCGTGTCAGGTTAGTGATGAAGTGTCAACAGCGCCGGACACTGTCCGGTTTGCCCGCTCCGCACGCAGCGCTCGCTTCAGCACCTTGCCGTTCGGATCGCGCGGCAGCTCGTCGACGAGCTCGAAGCGCTCGGGGCACTTGAAGTCCGCCAGCCGCGCTCGCACGTGCGCGGCGAGCTCGTCAGCCGTGACGTCTGCGCGAGCCACCACCACCGCCACGAGCACCTCGCCGTGGCGGTCGTCCGGGACGCCGAACACCGCGCAGTCGACGATCGCAGGGTGGGCGTAGAGCGCCTCCTCGATCTCGCGCGGGTAGACGTTCACGCCGTCGCGCAACACCATGTCCGCGACCCGGTCGGTGATGAAGAGGTAGCCGTCCTCGTCCAGCCGGCCGACGTCGCCGACCGTGAACGCGCCGTCGAGCCACGCGGCCGCGGTCTTGGCCTCGTCGCGGTGGTAGTGGAACGTCGCTCCCCCGGCGGGGCGGATGTAGATGACGCCCTCCTCGCCAGTGGGCAGCGGCTGGCCGTCGCCGTCGAGCACCCTCACCTCGACACCCGGCCAGGGCTTGCCCACGGTGCCGGGACGGTCGAGCCACTCCGCGGGCGAGACGCGGGTGGCGCCGCCCTCGCTCGCGCCATACAGCTCCCAGACCTCGGTGGCGGGCAGCGCCTCGATGATCCGCCGCTTGACCGGGATCGGGCACGGGGCTCCGGCGTGGATGATGAGCCGGAGGCTCGACAGGTCGCGCGCTGCTCGCTCGGCCTCGGGCACCTCGAGAAGCCGTATGAAGTGGGCCGGTGTCATGAAGCTCGTGGTGGCGCGGCGAGCCTCGATGGTGCGCAACGCATCCAGCGGATCCCACGCCTGCATCACCGCGACCGTGCCGCCGGCGAAGAGCGTGGTGAACGCGTACCCGCCCGGACCCGCGTGGTACGCCGGCCCGGCGAGGAGGTGGACGTCGTCCGGGGTGAAGCCCCACAGGGCCATGAGCCCCTGCTGCGCGATCGCCATCCGCTCCGGGTTCAGCCCGCCGTGGACGACGCCCTTGGGCCGTCCCGTCGTTCCCGACGTGTAGAAGATGAACGCCGGCGCGTCCCACCCGCGGCGCGCCGGCGCGCCGTCGGCATCGGCGATGGCGTCCTCATAGGTGTCATCGACGAGGAGCACCTGACATCCAGGAGCCTGCCGGACGGCCACGTCCACGTAGTCCTTCAACGCCGCGTCGGCGACGAGCACCTGCGCACCCGAGTCGGCGAGGATCCAGGCGAGCTCGTCGCTCTTCAGATGCCAGTTGACGGGCAGGAAGCGGGCCTCGGCCCGGCACGCGGCCGCTGCCGTCTCGAAGAAGGCGAAGCCGTTCGAGACCATCGCCGCGACTGCACCGGTGCCATCGCTCGGGACGCCGAGCCGCAGGAAGGCCTCGGCCAGGCGCGTCGACCGCTCGGCCAGCGCGCCGTAGGTGAGGGTCGGGCCGTCAGCCCCCAGCAGCAGCGCGGGCTTGTCGGGCGTGAGCGCGCCGTGCGCAGCCGCTCCAAGAGGAGCCGCCGGCCCCTGATCGCTGTTCATGCCCTCATCCTGACACGCGTGTCAGGTTCGTCGGGTACGATCCCGGCCGTGCGCGAGCACCGCTACACGATGGAGATGCCGCACTCGCCCGAGCGCCTGTGGGCCCTGTTCCAGGACTACGACAACTGGACCGCCTACGCGCCCATGGTGCTCGAGGTGCAGGTGGTCCACCCCGGCGACGCCACGGGCAATGGGCTGCTGCGACGCGTGATCTACAAGATGCCGCTCGGCCGGCGAGGCACCGCGCTCGAGCTCGTCACCGACGTCGAGCCGGCGCGCGGCTACACGTTCACGATGCTGTCGCGCGAGCCAGGCCAGGACCAGACCGGCAAGGTCCGTCTCGAGCCGATCGGCACCAACCGGACGCTCTTCTCCTTCGAGGAGCGCTACCACCTCACCAAGGCGCCGTTCAAGTGGTTCGAGAAGCAGATCTACGGGTTCATCAACAAGCAGAACGAGGCCTCGATGCGGCGTGCGGCCGACTGGCTCACCCAGCACCCCGAGTACCGGCCCGACCTCGTGGAGGTGGACGCATGACCGCCGATGCCGTGCTGCCGAGCACGATGAAGGCCGCGGTGCTCCGTGGCCGCGGCCGCCTCGAGGTGGAAGACGTCCCCGTGCCCGCGCCCGGTGAGCACGAGGTGCTCGTCGAGGTGAGCCACTGCGGTGTGTGCGGGAGCGATCTCCACATGGTCCTCGAGGGCTGGGGGCGCAAGGGATCGATCGGCGGCCACGAGTGGAGCGGGGTGATCGTCTCGACCGGGTCCGGTGTCACGGGGTGGGCCGTTGGTGACGAGATCGTGGGCGGGCCGACGCCGCGCTGCGGCACGTGCGGGCCATGCATCGCAGGACGGCCGTCGCTGTGCGCCGAACGCGACACGCCCGGGGC
>JBEEGB010000259.1:0-12277 GCA_041166585.1 Acidimicrobiaceae bacterium | reverse complement strand
GTACTCTTCTGCGAGGGCTCGGTTGACCCGTTCTCGCCGAAATGCGTACGAGCATCGGCCGGCTCGATCTTCCATGTCCCCGTCGTCAGTGCAGGAGGGCCGACCGAGGTGCTCGAGCGGATCGGCGCCTCTGGCGCGCGTCGGTTGGCAACCAGCGCGCACCGTGGTGACCCCTACGACGAGGCCGACCTCGCGGGTCGGATCGCGCTGGTGCTGGGGAGCGAGGCCCACGGCCTACCGGCCGACCTGGAGCTCCTCCTCGACTCGACGGTGCACGTCCCCATGGCGGGACGCACCGAGTCGCTGAACGTCGCGGTCGCGGGCTCCGTCCTGCTGTTCGAGGCGGCCCGCCAGCGCCGGCGTTCTGTGGCCCCGGGATCGGTGCGATGACGACCGTCTTCGACCTCGTCCCCGACCCCATCGTTCGCCTCGACCGGGATCGGCGGATCATCGAGGCGAACCGGGCGGCCGCACGGCTGGCAGGGCTCAGCGCGTCGGAGCTCGTCGGCTCGACGTGCGCGTCGGTGTTCGCTCCGCGCGCGGCTGACGGCACCCCGCTGCTGGTCGACGCCTGGCACCCTTCCGCGAGCCTGGCCGCGGTGCGGTCGCTGCCCGAGCACGAAGTCGTCCTGGCGACCGCCGACGGCGACGTCCGGGCGCGCATCACCGGCACCTACGAGCGAGGCGAGGACGGATCCCTCATGGGAGCCCTGCTCGTCATCCGGCCCCCTCGCCGGTCGGCTGATCACGAGCCCACCGGCAGCGAGGTGGTCTCGACGGTGAGCCACGAGCTGCGCAGCCCGCTGACGTCCGTGAAGGGCTACACGTCGCTCCTGCTGAACCGCTGGGACCGCCTCAAGGACGAGCAGAAGAAGATGATGCTCGAACAGGTCCACCACGACGCCGACCGCGTCACCCGGCTCATCACCGAGCTGCTGGACATCAGCAGGCTCGAGACGGGCCGGCTCGTGCTCCGCCGTCAGCTCGTCGACCTGCCGGAGCTGGTCGCCCAGGTCGTCGAGAAGCTCACGCTGACGTACCCCGACCTCGAGTGCGCGGTGAGCTTTCCTGACGGGTTCCCTCGCGTCTATGCCGATCCCGACAAGCTCGAGCAGGTGCTGACGAACCTCGTCGAGAACGCGGCCAAGTACGCGAGCACGGCGGGCATGCGAGTCGACGGCGAGGCACTGGACGACGGCACCGCGGTCGCCGTCAGCGACACCGGCGAAGGCATCCCGTCCTCCGACCTGCCGAAGGTGTTCAAGAAGTTCTTCCGGCGCGACATGGGCCGGCCGACCGGCACGGGCTTGGGGCTCTGGATCAGCCGCGGTCTCGTCGAAGCCCACGGGGGACGGTTGACGGCCACCTCGGTGCTGGGCCAAGGGAGCGTGTTCCGCTTCACGCTGCCGTTCGTCGACCTCGACGAGCTGTTCGACGGAAGCAATTCGACCGAGCCCCTCGCGTGACGCGACGCTGCGTCGATGGTTCGCACTGAGTGGCTGCTCGCACCATGATCGAGGAGATCGAGCAGACGTCGCGCCAATCGCTGGCGCGGATCGCCGCGGCCACCGACCTGGACGAGCTGCGCGACGCCGAGGCCGAGGTGCTCGGGAAGCGCTCGCCGCTCGCGGGGTTCAAGGCGCGGATGGGCGCCCTCGACCCGAGCGAACGCCGCGAGGTCGGTCAGGCGCTGAACCAGGCCCGCAGCGCGGTCGAAGCCGGCGCCGCGCTCCGGCGCGACGAGCTGGGGGCCATCTCGCGCCGAGCGACGCTCGCGGCCGAGCGGCTCGACCTGACCGAGTTCGTCGGGCGCGGTCGCCGGCACGGCCACAAGCACCTGGTGACCCAGGCATGGGAACAGCTCGAGGACGTTTTCGTCGGGCTTGGCTTCACCGTGGCGGAGGGCCCCGAGGTCGAGGACGAGTGGCACAACTTCGGCGCGCTCAACTTCGCGCCGGACCATCCGGCCCGCGACATGTACGACACGCTGTACGTCGACTACGGCGAGCCGGGGTCGACGTTGCTGCGCACTCACACGTCGCCGGTGCAGATCCGGGTGATGGAGGAGCAGGAGCCGCCGATCTACATGGTCATGCCGGGCCGCACGTTCCGCCAGGACACCCCTGACGCCACCCACATGCCGGTCTTCCACCAGATCGAAGGGCTCGTGATCGACCACGACATCACCTTCGCCCACCTCGCCGGCACCATCGACGCGTTCAGCAAGGCCTTCTTCGGCGGCGACTTCGCGTCGCGCCTGCGCCCTGCGTACTTCCCGTTCACCGAGCCGTCGGCCGAGTTCGACATCATCTTCCCCGACGGCTCCTACATGGAGCTCGGCGGGTGCGGCATGGTCCACCCGAACGTGCTCGTCAGCTGCGGCCTCGACCCGGAGGAGTGGCAGGGGTTCGCGTTCGGCTTCGGCATCGACCGCTTCGCCAAGCAGAAGCACGGCGTGGATGACCTCCGCGACCTGTTCACCAACGACATCCGCTTCCTGGACCAGTTCTGAATGCCCAGTAGCCCGGCATGAAGGTCCTTCTCTCATGGCTGCGTGACTTCGCGCCGCTGACCGCGGCCGCGGAGGACATCGCGGACGCGCTCGGCGCCTTGGGCACTCCCGTGGAGGAGATGGAGCTCCTCGGTGAAGGCCTCGATGGCATCGTCGTCGCGAAGGTGCTCGACCTGCGGCCGCACCCGAACGCCGATCGCATGCAGCTCGTCGACGTCGACCCGGGGACGGGTGAGGCGCTGCAGGTGTGCTGCGGCGCGTTCAACATGGCCGTCGGCGATCTGGTCCCCCTCGCCACCGTCGGCACCGTGATGCCGAACGGCATGGAGATCGCGAGGGCCAAGAAGCGCGGCGAGTGGTCGAACGGGATGCTCTGCTCGCCGACCGAGCTGGGGATGGGCTCCGACGGGTCGGGGATCATGGTGCTCGACTCGGCGCTCGTCGGCGCGGTCGGGCTCGGCACACCGCTGAAGGAGGCACTTGGCGTCGAAGCCGACGTGCTCTACGACCTCGAGATCAACCCGAACCGGCCTGACGCCATGTCGGTCGCGGGCGTCGCTCGCGACCTCGCCGCCTGGTACCGGGTGCCCTTCACCCTGCCTTCGCCCGCGCTGGTCGAGACCGGCGACCCGGTGAGCGGCTTGATCACCGTCGAGGTGGAGGACCGGACCCGGTGCGGGCGCTTCACCGCGCGCGTGCTGCAGGGCGTGACCGTCGGCCCGTCGGCGCCCGCGATCACCCGGCGGTTGACGCTGCTCGGCATGCGACCGATCAACAACGTCGTCGACGTGTCCAACTACGTGATGCTCGAGCTGGGCCAGCCCTCACACCCCTATGACCTGGCTCGCATCCCGGGCGGCGGGTTGAGGGTGCGCCGGGCCGGTGACGGAGAAACGTTGGTCACCCTCGATGACGTCGAGCGCCGGCTCACCGCCGACGACTTGTTGATCTGCGACGCGAACGACGCGCCCAACGGCCTGGCCGGGATCATGGGTGGCGCCTCCTCGGAGATCGACGAGACCACCCGCGACGTGCTGGTGGAGATGGCGTGGTTCCTCCCGATCGGCATCGCGAAGACCGCGCGCCGACTCGGCCTGCGCAGCGAGGCGTCGGCCCGCTTCGAGAAGGGCACCGATCCCGAGGTGATCGAGCTCGCGCACGCGCGCTTCGTCGAGCTCCTCGGCAACGCGGTGACGTCGGTGGCGACGGGGATGGTCGACGTTCGTGGCGAGCTGCCCCAGCGGGCGCCGGTGCGGGTGCGCACCGCGCGTGTCAACCGCATCCTCGGCACGCAGCTCGACGGGCCGACGATCAGGTCGCTGATCGAGCCGATCGGTTTCACGTCCGAACCGGTCGGCGACGACCAGGACGTCACCATCCCGTCGTGGCGCTACGACAGCTCAGCAGAGATCGACGTCATCGAGGAGGTGGCACGCCTCTACGGCTACGCGAACATCCCGAAGGTCGTGCCCCCAGCTGTGCGCTTCGGCGCGCTGTCGGTCCGGCAGCGGGAGCGGCGCGAGGTTCGCGACGTGCTCGTCGGCCTCGGGCTGGCCGAGGCGCTGCCCATGCCCTTCCTCGCTCCCGGCGACCTCATCCGGAGCGGCTTGCGCGACGAGCCGATCACGATCACCAACCCCTTGGTGGCCGAGGAGTCGGTGCTGCGCACGTCGCTGCTGCCGGGACTGCTGAAGACGCTGGCGTACAACCAGTCGCATCGGGCCAGCGACTTCGGGCTCTTCGAGCTCGGCCACGTGTTCCGCCGTCCCGCAACCGAGCAGCCGCTGCCCGACGAGCGCGAGCACGTCGGGGTCCTCCTGGCGGACGCGGAGGCACCGGCCGCGGTCGACGTGTGGGAGGCGCTCGCGGACGCCTTGGCCGTGGCCGACTGGTCCCTGCGGGCGGCGGAGGTGCCGGGCATGCACCCGACGCGCACCGCCGAGGTGGTCGTCGCCGGCGAGGTGTTGGGCGCGGTCGGCGAGGTCGACCCTGGTGTGCTCGAAGCCCACGGGATCACCGGTCGGGCGGCCTGGCTCGAGCTCGACCTCGGGCGGCTCCTCGACCTGCCCCACGGAGAGCGGCCCTACCGGCCGGTGAGCCGGTTCCCGTCGAGCGACATCGACCTGGCGTTCGAGGTGCCCGACTCCGTCCCGGCCGCTGAGCTCGAGCGGGTGCTGCGCTCGGCGGCAGGCGATCTGCTCGTCGACCTGAGGATCTTCGACGTCTACCGCGGTCCCGGGGTGGCCGACGGCAGCCGGAGCCTGGGCTTCCGGCTTCGGTTCCAGGCCCCTGACCGCACGCTGACCGACGCGGACGTCGCGGCCGTGCGAGAGCGAGCCATCGACGCGGTGCAGGCGTCGTTGCCGGTCCAATTGCGGGGCTGAGTCTCCCGCCGGCGCAGGCCTCGGCCGTCTCGTCCTTCGGGGGCCGAGCGACCTAATGTTGCGGCTTCCGCCGCCCCTGGGAGCACACGCTGCGCCTGCGCGCTCTTGCCGATCGTACGAAGGAATCGAACCCCCTCCCGGAGGGCACGCTGGCCGTTGGCGTCGGTCTCCTGGTGGCGGGCGTCAGCGCGTACGGGTTCCTGGTCCTGTCCGCGCGCGTCCTCGGCAAGGCGGAGTACGCGCCGTTGTCGGTGCTGTGGGCCGCGGTGTTCCTCGCTGGGCCAGGCTTTTTCCTCCCCTTGGAGCAGGAGGTCAGCCGTGCCCTCGCCGCCCGCCGCGCGCTGGGGCTCGGCACCGGCCCGGTGCTCCGCCGCGCCGCGATGCTCGGGGGTGCGCTCGCCGGCGTCTTGGTGACGGCGACGATCATCGCCAGTCCCAAGCTGGTCGACGGCCTGTTCCACGGCGAGTGGCTGCTCCTCGTCGGTCTGCTGCTCGGCATGGCCGGCTACTGCGTCGGGCACCTGGCCCGAGGCAGCTTCTCTGGTCTCGGGCGCTTCCGGCCCTATGCCGTCTACATCGGCGGCGAAGGCGCCATCCGCTTCGCGATCTGCGTCGCCCTCGCCGTGGTCGGCGTCAAGCACGCCGGCGCGTACGGGCTCGCGCTCGGACTGGCGCCGCTGCTCGCGGTCGCGGTCTCGTTGCGCGGACAGCGCGACATCGTGTCCGACGGTCCCGACGCTCCGTGGTCCGAGCTGTCCTCGGCCCTGGGAGCGCTGCTGGCAGGCTCCGTGCTGGCGATGGCGCTCGTGAACGGGCCGGTGCTGCTGATGCGCCACTACGCCACCTCGGCGCAGGACGAGTCGATCAGCCGGTTCCTCGCAGGCTTGGTGATCGCGAGGGTCCCGTTGTTCTTGTTCCAGGCGGTGCAGGCAGCGCTCCTACCTCGACTGTCGGCGCTCGCGAGCGCGGGGCTGTTCGAGGAGTTCCAGGCCGGCTTCCGCAAGCTGGTCGTCGTCGTCGCCGGCATCGGGGCGGTCGGCGTCGCAACGGCCTTTGCGATCGGCCCGTTCGTGGTGAAGACCATGTTCGGGGCCGACTTCGACCTCGGCCGGCGCACCCTCACGATGCTGGCGACCGGCTCGGTGCTGTTCATGCTGGCCCAGGCCATGGCCCAGGCGGTGATCGCCCTCGGCGGCCACGGCCGCCAGGCGCTGTGCTGGCTGGTGAGCGTGATCGTCTTCTTCGTCGTGGCCGCGATGGGCCACGACCTGTTCTTCCGCATCGAGCTGGGCATGGTGGCCGGGTCGACGACCGCCGTCATCGGCATGGCCGCCCTGGTCCTCTTCCAGGTCCGCTCCGGCGCCGCCGTCCACACCGAAGACCTGATCGAAGCCCTCCACGACCTCCAGCTGGAGCCCTAGTCCGCACCAAACCCCGGCGAATGTTGGATGCGAACGGTGCGTTTTGCGCAACGTTCGCTCCGAAGTTCGGAGGAGGGGGGTGGACATGTCGTGCATGACCATGCACAGACGTGTATGGTCATGCGGTGCCGCAGGTTGGGATCATCGGAGCATCAGGGTTTGCGGGCCTCGAGCTGCTGCGACTGTGCGCGGGCCATCCCGAGCTCGAGGTCGCGGTTGCCACGGGCGACACCCAAGCAGGCACGGCCATCGCCGAGCTCTACCCGAGCCTGGCCGGCGCCTACGGGCGCCGGGCGTTCGACTCCTACGACGCTGAGGCGCTCGATGGCCTCGACGTGCTCTTCCTCGCGCTCCCGCATGGCGTATCGCAAGGTTTGGTGCCCGAGCTGCGGGGGCGGGCCAAGCACATCATCGACCTCGCCGCAGACTTCCGGCTGACCGACCCGGCGCGGTACCAGCAGTGGTACGGCGAGGAGCACAGGTGCCCCGACCTGTTGGGTGACTTCGCGTACGGGCTTCCGGAGCTCTACCGGTCCGACATCAGCGCAGCCACCAACATCGCCGCCCCAGGGTGCTACCCGACGAGCGCGATCCTGGCGTTGGCACCGCTCGTGCGTGCCGGTCTCATCAGCTCCAACGGCGTGGTGGTGGACGCCGCCAGCGGCGTGTCCGGTGCCGGCCGGGGCAAGTTCCCGTTCTGCGGCACGGACGAGGACTTCACTGCCTACGGCCTGCTCGATCACCGGCACACGGTGGAGATCGAGGAGCACGTCGGCGCGGAGGTCCTGTTCACGCCGCACCTCGCGCCGATGAACCGGGGGATCCTCGCCACCTGCTACGCCAGGCCAACGGGCGAGACGTCGACGGCTGAGGTGATGGACTGCCTGCGCGCCGCGTACGCAGACGAGCCGTTCGTCGTGGTGACCGAGGCATCCCCGTCCACCAAGGCCACGTTCGGATCGAACACCGCGCACATCACGGCTCGCCACGACCCGCGCACGGGCTGGGTGCTCGTGCTCAGCGCGCTCGACAACCTCGTGAAGGGGACGAGCGGCCAGGCGATCCAGTGCGCCAACCTGCTCCTCGGGCTCGACGAGACGACCGGCCTCAGCACCATCGGGGTGTACCCATGAGCGTCACGGCTGCGAAGGGGTTCAGGGCGGCAGGCGTGCACTGCGGCATCAAGGCCTCGGGCGCGCCCGACCTCGCGCTCGTCGTGACCGCCGACGGACGACCGGTGAACGCCGCAGGCGTGTTCACCCAGAACCTCGCGTGCGCGGGCCCGGTCCGCGTCAGCCAGCACCATCTCGTCGCGACGTCGGGCCGCGCCGCGGCCGTCGTGCTCAACAGCGGCAACGCCAACTGCGCCACCGGCACCGACGTGAAGGTGGCCGAGACGATGTGCTCGCTCACCGCCGACGCCATCGGCGCGCACACCCAGGACGTGCTCGTCTGCTCCACCGGCTTGATCGGCATCCCGCTCGATCCGTCCGTGTTCACCGACGGGATCCCCGCCGCGGCCGAGCAGCTCGACGCGTCGTCTGCCGGTGGTGCGGCGGCGGCCCGCGCCATCATGACGACCGACACCGTCGACAAGCAGGTCGTCGTCGAGGGCGACGGCTGGGTGATCGGCGGCATGGCCAAGGGCGCGGCGATGCTGGCTCCGAACATGGCGACGATGCTCGCGGTGCTCACCACTGACGCCGCGGTGGAGCCGGCCGACCTGCACCGGGCGCTCGCCGCCGCGGTGAAGGCGAGCTTCAACCGCATCGTCGTGGACGGCTGCACCTCCACCAACGACACCGTGTTGGTGCTGGCGAGTGGAGCGGCTGGTCCTCCTGCCGACCGCCATCGGTTCGAGGACGCCCTGGCGAGCGCGTGCGGATCGCTCGCCCGGCAGATGGCTGCGGACGCCGAAGGCCACACGAAGGTGGTGACCATCGAGGTGACCGGGGCCGCGAGCGCGGCCGAGGCCGACCGCGCTGCCCGCAAGCTCGCCACCAGCCTGCTCGTGAAGTGCAGCTTCTACGGCAACGACCCGTACTGGGGTCGCGTTCTGTCCGAGCTCGGCGTCGCCGGCGTGGCGGTGGACACCGACTCGGTCACCATCGCCTACGGCGGACACATCGTCTCCCGCGGGCTCGCGCCTGCCCCGCACGACGAAGCCGCCGTGCGCGCCGTGGTCGAGGCTCCCGAGCTCACGCTCACGTGCGACCTGCGCGCCGGTCGGGCCAGCGCGTGGGTGCTGACCAACGACCTCACGCACGCCTACATCGACGAGAACATGGGCACGTCGTGACCGACAACGCGGAGCTGACCCCGACGCAACGAGCACAGGTCCTCATCGAGGCGCTGCCCTACATCCGACGGTTCGCGGGCAGCACGATCGTCGTGAAGTACGGCGGCCACGCGATGACCGACCCCCACCTCGCGAGCCTCTTCGCCGACGACATCGTGCTCATGCACGCGGTCGGCATCCGTCCGGTCGTCGTGCACGGCGGAGGACCGCAGATCAGCGACCTCATGGAGCGCCTCGGGCTCACCCCCGTGTTCAAGGACGGCCTGCGCGTCACCGACGCCGAGAGCCTCGACGTCGCCCGCATGGTCCTGGTCGGGAAGATCGGCCGCGACATCGTCTCGGCGATCAACGTCCACGGCCCGTTGGCGGTCGGTCTGTCGGGGGAGGACGCGGGGCTCATCCTGGCCAGCGCCCGCCACCCCGACCTCGGCTTCGTCGGCGACGTCGAGGCCGTGAACCCGGCCATCCTCGAACGGCTGCTGGCCGAGGAGCTCATCCCGATCGTGTCGACCATCGGCTCCGATGTCGCCGGGCAGGCCTACAACATCAACGCCGACACCGTTGCGGGAGCGATCGCACAGTCGTTGGGCGCCGAGAAGATCGTCTACCTCACCGACGTCGAAGGTCTGCTGCGCGACGTCGACGATCCGTCGAGCCTCATCGGGCGGGTTGGCGCGGCCGACCTCCAAGCGCTCCTCGACGCCGGCACGCTCAGGGGCGGCATGATCCCGAAGATCGCCGCGTGCATCCACGCCGTCGAGAGCGGCGTCGGCTCGGCGCACATCGTCGACGGCCGCCGCCCGCACGTGATGCTCCTCGAGCTCTTCACCGACGAGGGCATCGGCACCATGATCACGAAGGGGGAGACGCCGTGAGCGGGCACCTCATGAACACCTACCCGCCGACGACCGTCACGTTCGTGCGCGGCGCAGGCTCGATCCTCTGGGACGACTCCGGGAAGCAGTACCTCGACTTCCTCAGCGGTCTCGCGGTCACGTCGCTCGGCCACGCCAACCCGGTCGTCGCCGACGCGCTGGCGCAGCAGGCGAACACGCTCCTGCACGTCTCGAACCTCTTCGGCACCGAGCCGGGTGAGGACGTCGCCGCGACGCTCGACGAGCTCCTCGGCGGCGGCGGGCTCGTGTTCTTCTGCAACTCCGGCGCCGAGGCCAACGAGTGTGCGATCAAGCTCGCCCGCAAGTTCGGTGGGCGCGGCCGCCACGTGGTCGTGAGCACCTACGGGTCGTTCCACGGCCGCACGCTGGCGACGCTGCACGCAACCGGTCAGCCGCAGAAGCACGAGGCGTTCCAACCGCTGCCAGAGGGCTTCCGTCACGTCGCGTGGGACGACCTCGACGCGCTCGAGTCGGCGCTCGGCCCGACGGTGTCCGCGGTGCTCCTCGAGCCCGTGCAGGGCGAGGGCGGCGTCAACCCGGCAACCGTCGAGTACTTCCAAGGCGTGCGCCGCCTTTGTGACGAGCGGGGCATCCTGTTCATGGTCGACGAGGTGCAGACCGGTCTTGGACGCACCGGACGGTGGTTCGGTCATCAGCACTTCGGCGTCGTGCCCGACGTGGTCACCATGGCCAAGGCCCTCGGCAACGGCGTGCCCATCGGTGCGTGCTGGGCGAAGGCCGATGTCGCCGCGGCGTTCGAGCCCGGCGACCACGCCACCACCTTCGGCGGCCAGCCCCTCGCGACGGCAGCCGCGCGGGCCGTCCTCGGCGAGATGCAGCGCCTCGACGTGCCGACGCTGGCGGAGAAGGCGGGGGCCAGGCTCACCGCGGCGCTCGAGGCTCTTCCCGGCGTGGTCGGTGTGCGCGGCCTCGGGCTCCTCGTGGCAGCCCAGCTCGCCGACGGACTCGATGCTCGGGTCATCGCCGCAGCTACGCTCGACCGCGGGCTCGTCCTGAACGCGGTCACCCCCACCGCGCTACGGCTGGCCCCTGCGCTCACCGTCTCCGACGACGAGATCGACCAGGCGGTCGCAATCCTCGGCGAGGTGCTGAGCTCGTGAGGCACTTCTTGGAGGTCGACGACCTCAGCCGCGACGAGCTCGTCGACGTGCTCGACCGCAGCGAGCTGCCGCTCGAGGCGCTCGGCCGGCCGCTCGAAGGTCGCGGGATGGCCCTCTACTTCGAGAAGCCCTCGCTGCGGACGAGGCACTCGGCCGAGATGGCGGTGGTGCAGCTCGGCGGCCACCCGCTCACGATGCGCCGCGACGAGATCAGCCCCGGCTCCCGTGAGCCGCTCGACGACATCGCAAGGGTGCTCGCCGGCTACCACGCCCTGCTGGGCGCGCGGGTCTTCGAGCACGCTGCGGTCGAAGCGCTGGCTGCACCGAACGCCATCCCCGTGGTCAACCTCCTGTCCGAGCTGAGCCACCCCGTGCAGACGCTGGCGGACCTTCTCACCATGCGTCAGGAGTGGGGGAGCCTCGCGGGAAGGACGCTGTGCTGGGTGGGCGACTTCAACAACGTGGCGCGCTCGCTCGCGCTGGGCGCGGCGTTGACCTCGATGCAGGTGCGGCTGGCCTGCCCGCCGGGCTTCGGACCGACGGACGCGGACCTCGACCGCCTCGCGGGCCATGAGTGCGTGCCCGAGGTGTTCTCCCGTCCGGAAGAGGCGGCCAAGGGCGCCGACGCCGTGCACACCGACGTCTTCACGTCGATGGGCTTCGAGGCCGAGGCCGAGGCGCGCAACCGGGCGTTCGAGGGGTTCCAGGTCGACGACCGGATCATGGACGCGGCGGACAGCAACGCCGTGTTCCTGCACTGCCTGCCGGCGCACCGAGGCGAAGAGGTCTCGGCCTCCGTCGCGGACGGACCGCAGAGCCGCATCTTCCTCCAGGCCCACAACCGGATGCACTCGTTCCGCGGCTTGTTGTCCTGGCTGCTCGAGGTCAACTCATGAGTGCAGGGAACGGCGCGCCGCGCATGGCGAAGCAGCAGCGTCAGCACCGCATCGCCAGGTTGCTCGAGCAGCACGCGGTGACGAGTCAGCCCCAGCTCGTCGAGCTGCTGGCCGCGGACGGCGTCATGGCCACGCAGGCCACCGTGTCACGCGACCTCGAAGAGGTCGGTGCCATCAAGGTCCGGGCCGCAGGGGGCGACAGCGTGTACGCCATCCCCGATCTGCCCAAGGAGCAGCGCGCTCCCGAAGACCACCTGCGGCGGGTGCTCGGCGACTGGGTCGTCGAGGTCGCCCACTCTGGCAACATCGTGGTGCTGCGCACGCCGCCAGGATCGGCTCACGTCGTCGGCTCCGCGCTGGACCGCGCCGGCCTGACGGACATCCTCGGCACCGTCGCCGGCGACGACACCCTCCTGGTGGTCGCCGCCGAACGGGTCGGCGGGGCCAAGGTCGCCGCCAAGCTCTCCTCTCTCGCAAACCTCTGACGAAGCAAAGGACCTCAACGTGGCGAAGCGCGTCGTGCTGGCGTACAGCGGTGGACTGGACACCTCGGTGGCCGTCCGCTGGATGATCGACAACATGGGGGTCGAGGTGATCGCCTTGGCGGTGAACGTCGGCCAGGACGGCGGCACCATCGACGAGGCGATGATCCGTGAGCGCGCCATGGCCGCGGGGGCGGTGGCGTGCATAGTGGCCGACGTCCGTGAGGAGTACGCAGCCGACTACCTCGTCCCTGCGCTCAAGGCCA
>JBEEGB010000258.1:0-6818 GCA_041166585.1 Acidimicrobiaceae bacterium | reverse complement strand
GCGTCGTCGAAGCCCTTGTAGACGCTGGCGAAGCGGACGTACGCGACGTGGTCGACATCGCGCAGGCGCTCCAACACGTCTCGGCCCACCCGCTCGCTCGTGACCTCGCCGCCCTCCAGGCGCAGCGACTCCTCGACCTCGGCGGCCAGCTCGTCCAGCTGGTCGAGGGCCAGCGGCCTCCCCTTCGCCGCGGCGCGCAGCCCGTCGACGATCTTGACCCGGTCGAACGGCTCACGGTCCCCTGAGCGCTTCATCACGACGAGCGGCACCTCTTCCACGCGCTCGTAGGTCGTGAACCGACGGCCACACTCGAGGCACTCACGTCGGCGGCGGATGCTGGCGCCGTCGTCAGCGGTCCGCGAATCGACGACCTTGTCGTCATCACTCGTGCACGCGGGGCACCGCACCCGCACGAACTTACTGCGCCGTCATGCCAGGAGCAGGTGCTGACCGACCTCGAGCGCGGCGCTGCCGTTGAGGCTGACCAGGTGATCGACCGCGGCCCGCACGTCGGCACCCGGGGACAGCTGCTCGGCGATCGACCAGACGGTGTCCCCCGGCTGGACGACGTAGGTGGCTCCGGCAGGAACCGGGGTGCCGCTCGCTCCGTACGCGAGCGGCGAGTGGACCGTCACGGCGGGAGCAGCCGGTGACCGCGTCGTGACCGTGTCGGTGGCCGTCGCCAGCCCGGCGAGGAGCCGGACAGCCACGACGGCGACGAGGAGCACCAGCACCAGCGCGGCCAGGCGTCGCCTGGCGTAGTCGGCGCGGGTCGGCCCCAGCGGCGGGACGAGACGGAGCGAAGGGCGGGTCGTGAGCAGATCGGGATGGACGATGGCGGCCATGAGGCCATCCTCCCCAGGGGTTGTGACAGTGGGCGGATGCACAGGCGCTCGACCCGGGGGGTCTGGGTTGCGAACGCCTGTTCGTGAACAGCCAAGCACGAACGAGCGTTCGCCGTCAAGGCCTTTGGCGAACAGATGTTTGCCATCGCAGGCCGCGTTTGGTACGGTCCTCACGGCAAACACCTGTTCGATCGTTCCACGCTGCACGGAGGGTCCACGATGACCGAGCACCAGCTCACCGATCGCCAACGCGAGATCCTCGAGATGATCGATCGGTCGATGCGCGAGCGCGGCTACCCGCCGTCGGTGCGCGAGATCGGCGAGGCCGTGGGGCTCACGTCACCGTCGACCGTGCACAGCCACCTCGGCACGCTGCAGCGCCTCGGGTTCCTGCGCCGTGACCCGACGAAGCCGAGGGCGATCGAGGTCCGCTACGACCCGAGCTCCGGCGTCACCATGGAGCGTCGACCGCACCGCCACGTCCCGCTCGTCGGCGACGTCGCGGCCGGCACCGACGTGCTCGCGCAGGAGAACGTCGAGGAGCTGCTCCCCCTCCCCGTCGACTTCACGGGCGACGGCGACGTGTTCATGCTGCGGGTCCGGGGCGACTCGATGATCGACGCAGGCATCCTCGACGGTGACTTCGTCGTGGCCCAGGCCCAGACCACCGCCGAGAAGGGCGACGTCGTCGTGGCCGGGATCCCCGGCGAGGAGGCGACGGTCAAGACCTACACCCGAAAGGGCACCAAAGTGGTGCTCGTGCCCTCCAACCCGCGCCTGGAGCCGATGGAGCTCGACCCGTCCGACGTGACCATCTTCGGTCGGGTGGTCACGGTCCTGCGTCGCCTGTAGGGCAGGATTTTGGCGCGCGATGCGCCGGAGCGTGTCCAAATAGTCGACAATGGATGGGTGAGGTCCGGTCCGCGGCGGTTCGTCGCCTTGCTGGCGCTGGGGAGCGCGGTGTTCTGGTCGGGCTCAGCGCGCGCTGCCTCGGCCGCGCCGAGCCAGGCACCATCGAACGATCCGGGCTCCGCGCTGCAGTGGGGGCTCGAGACGATCCGCGCCCCGGAGGCGTGGCAGGTCGCGACGGGACGCGGCATCACGATCGCCATCGTCGACTCGGGCATCGCCCTCGGTCACGAGGATCTCCAGGGCGGCAAGATCGTCGGTGCCGTCTCGTGCCTCGACAGTCGCGGAGACGAGCTGGCGTGCACGCCAGGCGGCCAGGACGACGACGGGCACGGCACGCACGTCGCCGGCATCGCGGCCGCCACCGCGGGCAACGGCATCGGCATCGCCGGCGTCTCGCCCGACGCGTCGCTGCTGGCGGTGAAGGTGTTGCGCCACGGGTGCAACGCGTTGAACGACTGCACCGCCAGCGGCACGGGCGACGATGTGTCGGCGGGCATCCGCTACGCCGCTGACCACGGCGCCGACGTCATCAACCTGTCGTTGGGCAACACCACCCAGGCCGTGCTGGGCGTGTCGTTCACCGACGCGCTCGAGTACGCGTGGTCGAAGGGCGCCATCCCCGTCGTCGCCGCCGGCAACGACTACGTGCTGCCGTCTGGCTTCTCGGACCAGCACGCCGTGATCGTCGGTGGGTTGCGGCGCGACGACAGCAGAGCGGACTACTCGAACGGCGTCGGCCGCGCGATGTGGGCGCTCTCCGCGCCGGGCGGGGAGGGCGACAGCAAGGAGACCTGCAACGACGCCCCCCAGGGCGTACTGTCGACGTACTGGACCACCGATGTCCCGAACACCGCGTACGCCTGCCTTGCAGGCACCTCGATGGCGGCCCCTCACGTGTCCGGCGCGCTCGCCGTCCTCCGCAGCGCGGGGTTGACCGCGCAGCAGGCCGTCGACCGGATGCTCGCGACCGCGCGCGACCTCGGCGCCCCGGGCCCCGACGCGACGTTCGGTGCTGGCGAGCTCGACCTCGCGGCCGCTGTCGACCCCGGCCCGGCGCCGGCGACCTCCACGACCGTCGCCGCGTCGTCGCCGGTACCCACCACCGGGTCCGCCGACACGACGACCACCGTCGCCCCCGCCACAACCGTCGCCTCGTCCGACTCGGAGCCGCCGACGACGAGCCCCGACCCCGGGCTCCAACCGACGAGCACGCCGCCGCTCATCACGCTGCCCTCGTCACCCACCGACAGGGGCACCGCGGTCGGGGTGGGCGATCGCGGTCGCGCGCCCGCGGACGATCTGCCGACGGGGCCGGTCACGGTCGCCGCGCTCCTGGCCGTCGGCATCGGCGGCGCGAGCGGGTGGGTGCTGATCCGCGGCGCGAGCTGGGCCCGCCGCACGCCGTTCTAGCTGTCTACATCTTGTCGAGCGCGGCCTGGTAGCTGGACGCGTCGCGCGGCGTGGCGAGGTTCTCTGTCGCGAACGAGTCGACGACCTTGCCGTCCTTGTCGATGATGAACGTGCCGCGGTTCGCGCAGCCGAGCGCTTCGTTGAACACCCCGTACGCCTTCGCCACCTCACCGTGGGGCCAGAAGTCGGAGAGCACCGGGAACCCGAAGCCCTGCTCCTCTGCCCACTTGGCCTGCGCGTGGCGGCTGTCGCAGGACACGGCGAGCACCTGCATCCCGGCCTGCTCGTACTTGGAGTTGTCGTCGCGGAGCTCGCAGAGCTCGCCCTGGCACACGCCGGTGAAGGTGAACGGGTAGAAGACCAGCGCGACGGCCTTGTCACCGCGGAAGCTCGACAGCCTCACCTCGGTGTTGGTCTGGTCCTTCAACGTGAAGTCCGGGGCTTCCTGGCCGACCTCGACTGCCATGGTCGATGCTCCTCCATCTCGTGACGAACGCCGGAGGCTATCGGGCGCCCTCGGTGAGCAGATCGTGCAGCGCCGCGAACGTCCGGTCGAGCTGCTGGCGGGTGACCCGTTCGTCCGCGGCGTGCGCGAGCACAGGATCGCCGGGGCCGAAGTTGGCGGCAGGGATGCCGCGCGATGCAAAGCGAGCGACGTCGGTCCAGCCGAGCTTCGCCCTCACCTCGAGCCGGTTGCGGCTGATGAGCGCGGCCAGCAGTGGGTCGTCCAGTCCGGGAGCTGCCGGTGCTGCCGAATCGACGACCACGATCTCGTCGCCGTCCTCGAGCACCGGGGCCAGGAGCTCGCGGACGTGCGCCTCGGCGGCCGCGGCGTCGCGATCCGGCGCGAAGCGGTGGTTCAGCACGACACGAGCGCGGTCGGGGACGACGTTGCCCGCCACCCCACCCTCGACATGCACGGCTTGCAGCGCCTCGCGGAACTCGCAGCCGTCGATGACGGGCCGGCGCTCTTGATAGTCATCGACGACGGCGAGCAGGCGTCCGAGCCGGTGCACCGCGTTGCGCCCCATCCACGGCCGTGCCGTGTGGGCCCGCGTCCCGGTGAGCGTGACGTCGAGGCGCATCGTGCCCTGACAGCCGGCTTCGAGCGCAGCGTCGGTCGGCTCGCCCAGGAGCGCGACGTCGCCGTCGAGCAGCTCGGGCCGATCGCGGAACAGGTGGCCGAGGCCGTTGTGCTCGCCCGCCACCTCCTCGCCCGCGTAGAAGACGTAGGTCACGTCGACGACCGGCTCGGGGACCGTGCGCGCCAGCTCGAGCATCACCGCGAGGCCGCTCTTCATGTCCGCGGAGCCGAGGCCCCACAGCGTGTCGCCGTCGACCTTGGCGTGGTCGTTGCCGTTCACCGGCACGGTGTCGGTGTGGCCGGCGAGCACGAGACGGCGCGGTCGTCCGAGCGTCGTGCGGGCGACGACGTTGTCGCCGACGCGGTCGACGGTGAGGCCCGGCACCGCACGAAGCTCACGCTCGAACCAGTCGGTGAGCGGTCCCTCTGCGTGGCTGACGGACGGGACGTCCACCAGGTCCGCGGTGAGCGCCAACAGGTCGGGTGCGCTCACGTGGTGATGCCGTGCTCGCGCAGCGCGGCGTTGAGCTGCGCCTTGTCGTGGCGCTCACCCTCCACCAGTCGCTTGATGATCAGCACGCACGGAAGGCCGAACTCGCCGCCCGGGAACTCGCGCCGGCGGCTGGCCTGCACGGCCACGCACCACGGGGGCACGACACCGCGGGAGAGCTCGTCGCCGGTCTCGGCGTCGATGACCGGGATCGAGGCGGCGAGGATGACGCCGGCCCCCACCATCGCGCCCTCCCCCACCCTGGCGCCCTCGACGATCATCGAGCGGCTGCCGATCATCGCCTGGTCGCCGATGATCACGGGCGCAGCCTGCGGCGGCTCGAGCACGCCGCCGATGCCGACGCCACCGGAGAGGTGCACGTCGCTGCCGATCTGCGCGCACGAACCGACCGTTGCCCACGTGTCGACCATCGAACGGGCACCGACCCGGGCGCCGATGTTCGTGTAGCTGGGCATGAGGATGACCCCGCGGTCGAGGAACGAACCCCATCGGGCGATGCCGCCAGGCACGACCCGCACGCCTGCCGCTTCGTAGCCGTGCTTCAGCGGGATCTTGTCCGCGTACTCGTATGGTCCGAGCTCGAGGGTCTCCATCGCGGAGAGCTTGAAGAGCAGGAGGATCGCCTGCTTCAGCCACTGGTGCACGACGACGTCCTCGCCGACGAGCTCCGCGATCCGCGCCTCACCTCGATCGAGCAGGTCGACGGCGTCGGTGACGACGCGCAACGCCTCGTCGTCGCCCGCCTTGAGCTCGTCGCGTCGCGCCCACAGCTCTTCGATCAGGGCCTGCAGGTCAGCCATGGCGATGCAGGCTACGCGAAGAAGCTCTGAGCTCCCGACCCACAACTAGGCTCGCCCGCCGGAGACGACCCAAGGTGGGCAGCGATGGCGAACGACGCGAACGATCACCAAGCTGAACGTTGGCAGGCGCGGCTCGCCAGCCTGGAGACCCGCCTCGAGATGCTCGAGACCGCCATCAGGGGCGAGGCCGATCGCGTTCGGATGTCGGCGGAAGCGGTCGACGCCGTGGCCGAGGACTTCCGGGGCCTGCTCGGCGGGTCGCGCAACCTCATCGATCTGATGAACGACTTCGGCGACAAAGTCGCGGTGCTCGCCGCGCTCGAAAAGCGCGTGTCGGGCGCGTCGCAGGAGGTCGCGGACGAGGTCACCTCCAGGCTCGACGGCGAGGCGGCGCAGCGTCGGGACCGAGACGCAGCGATGGAGCTGTCGTTCGACCGGCTCACCAGCGAGCTCGGCATGCTTCAGGCGCGGGTCGACGCGAGCGGGACCTCGACGGCCGAGCGACTGTCCGCGGGACTGGACTCGCTCGAGCGGCGCAGGGTCGAAGACGTCTTGAGCCTGGCCGCGCGGGTCGACGAGCTGGCCGGATCGTTGCAGGGTCTGCGCGAGAGCCAGCCGACCCCGGGCGCGCTCGTCGCACCGGTGAACGAGCGCATCTCGCAGCTCGCGGCGGCCATCCAGGACGCGCGCGACGCCCAACCCGACCCCGTCGCTGCGGTCGCGCCGCTCGGTCCCCGCCTCGACGAGCTCGCCAGCGCAGTCGCCGCACTGCGCGATGCGCTGCCCGACCCGACGGCCGCGGTGGCGCCGGTCGCCGAGCAGCTCGACCAGCTGGCCGGCAGCGTGCAGGCCCTGCGTGACGCACAGCCCAGCCCGACCGCGCTCGTCGCGCCCATCCACGATCACCTCGACGACCTCGACGCCGCGATCCAAATGCTGCGCGAGTCGCAGCCCGACCCGGCGGCCGCGATCGAGCCACTGGCCCGCCAGCTCGACCAGCTCGCCGGCAGCCTCCAAGCCCTGCGCGACGACCAGCCCGACCCGGCGGCCGCGGTCGAGCCACTGACCCGCCAGCTCGACCAGCTCGCCGGCAACCTCCAAGCCCTGCGCGACTCGCAGCCCGACCCGGCGGCCGCGGTCGAGCCACTGGCCCGCCAGCTGGACCAGCTCACCGGCAGCCTCCAAGCCTTGCGCGAGTCGCAGCCCGACCTGGCGGCCGCGGTCGAGCCACTGGCCCGCCAGCTGGACCAGCTGAC
>JBEEGB010000257.1:0-6305 GCA_041166585.1 Acidimicrobiaceae bacterium | reverse complement strand
TGCCGCCGCGCGCGACGTTGATGATGCGCAACCCCGGCTTGGCCTTCGTCAGCAGTTCCTTGCCGACGAGCCCGAGGGTCTCCTTGGTCTTGGCCACGTGAATGGTGACGAAGTCGGATCGGGCCATCAGCTCGTCCAGCTCGACCAGCTCAACCCCGAGTTGGCGTGCTCGCTCCTGACCGACGAACGGGTCGTACGCAATGAGCCGCATGCCGAACGCGCTGGCCCGCTGGGCGACGAGCTTGCCGATGCGGCCGAGCCCGACGATGCCGAGCACCTTGTCGCTCAGCTCGACGCCCTCCCACCGGCTGCGCTCCCACCGACCGGCCACGAGCGCGGCATGGGCCTGGGGGACGTTGCGGGCCTGCGCGAGGAGCAACGCCATCGTGTGCTCGGCAGCCGAGAGGATGTTCGACTGCGGCGCGTTGACCACCATCACGCCGCGCTTGGTGGCATGCTCGACGTCGACGTTGTCGAGGCCGATGCCGGCACGACCGACGACGGTGAGGTCGGTGGCGGCGTCGAGGACGTCGGCGGTGACCTTCGTGGCCGAGCGGATGATGAGCGCGTGGGCCCCGGGCACCGCGCCCAGCAGCTCGTCGGCGGACAGGTCGAGCCGGACGTCCACGTCGTGGCCGGCTTCCCGCAAGCGGTCGAGGCCTCCTTCGGCGATCTCTTCAGTGACGAGCACGCGGGCCATGCCGCGATCCTCGCACGCCCCCTCTTTGTGTCAAAACGCCGTTCGAGGCACGGCTGGATCAGCTGCGTCCGCGGCGCTTGGACAGGATCTCGCGTGCCGCCAGCGGCAGGAAGCGCACATCCTCGAGCAGGTAGCGGCGGCCCAAGCGACCCGGCTCCTGGGCCAGCCGCCAGAGCCACTCCATCCCGATCCGCTGCAGCAGCCGCGGCGCGCGCCGCTTGGTGCCGGCGACGAAGTCCACCGCCGCGCCGGCCGCCACGTACGCACCATCGGGCAGCTCGCCGCGGTGGGCCGCCAACCAGAGCTCG
The DNA here is from genome assembly GCA_041166585.1 of Acidimicrobiaceae bacterium. Taxonomy (GTDB): domain Bacteria; phylum Actinomycetota; class Acidimicrobiia; order Acidimicrobiales; family JACDCH01; genus JBEEGB01. The sequence continues at coordinate 5,297 of JBEEGB010000257.1, read as the reverse complement.
CTACGAGGGGCCCCGACGCAGAGGAAGACGACGTCCGCGCCGGCGCCGTCCAACCAGGCGATCAGCTCGCGGGTGGCGGTCTCGTCCGCATCGAAGCCGAACGGAGGGCTGGTGCCGATGACGTCGAAGCCCGGGTGCCGGGCGCGCAGGACACCGATGGCCTTCTCGTTCACCTCGGGGGTGCCACCGCAGACGACGACGCGCAGACCCTCTCGCGCCGCCACCGCGCACACACCCGGGAGCAGATCGGAGCCGGTCGCGCGTCCGGGCAACGGCCGGCCGGCCAGGTAGGCGGTGACCACGACCGGCGCACCGTCGGCCAGCTGGAGGGTCGCCGCTTCGTAGGCATGCCGGAAGTCGGGGCGGCGGTGCGCGGTGACCACGTGGTCGACGTTGGGCGTGAAGACCAGGTGGACGCCCGGCTCGCGGGCGAGGGCGACGACCTTGGTCTCCGCCTCCGCCTGCGTGAGCGCGTCGAAGCGGAACCCGAAGAGCTCGACGATCGGCGTGCGGGCGCGCCGCAAGTCAGCCGACGAGATCCGCGATGCGCTGGATGCCCTCGCCGAGGTCGTCGTCGCCGAGGGCGAACGAGAGGCGCGCGTACCCGGGTGCGCCGAACGCCTCGCCGGGCACGATCGCGACCTTGGCCTCTTCGAGGAGGATCGTGGCGAGCTCGGTGGTGCTCGACGCCTTGCGACCGCGGATGTCACGGCCGAGCAGCCCGGTGAGGTTGGGGAAGCAGTAGAACGCGCCCTGCGGCTCGAGGCAGGTGATGCCGTCGATGCTGTTGAGGAGCTTGTAGGCGAGCTGGCCCCGCCGCTCGAACGCGGCCCGCATCTCCATCACGGCATCGAGCGGTCCGCTGACGGCCGCGAGCGCGGCGCGCTGCGAGACGTTCGAGACGTTCGACGTCGAGTGTGACTGCAGGTTGGTGGCGGCGGCGATGACGTCCGGCGGGCCGATCATCCACCCGACTCGCCAACCGGTCATGGCGTAGGTCTTGGCCACGCCGTTCAGCACGACGCACTGGTCGGCCAGCTCCGGGACGAGCGTCGGCATCGAGAAGAACCGGTGCTCGCCGAACGTGAGGTGCTCGTAGATCTCGTCGGTCACCACCCAGATGCCGTGCTCGACGGCCCAGCGCCCGATCGCTTCGATCTCGTCACGGGCGTAGACCGATCCGGTGGGGTTGGACGGGGACACGAACACCACGAGCTTCGTCCGTGGCGTGCGCGCCGCCTCCAGCTGCTCGACCGTGACCCGGAAGCCGGTCTCCTCGGTGGTGGCGAGCTCGACCGGGGTCGCGCCCGCCAGGCGGATGGGCTCGGGGTAGGTCGTCCAGTACGGCGCGGGTAGCAGCGCCTCGTCACCCTCGTCCAGCAACGTGAGCAGCGTGTTGTACACCGCATGCTTGCCACCGTTCGTCACCAGCACCTGCGACGCCGCCACCTCGTACCCGGAGTCGCGGAGCGTCTTCGCGGCGATCGCCTCGCGAAGCTCGGGGAGGCCCGGCGTGGGTGTGTAGCGGTGGTTCTTGGGGTCGTGGGTGGCAGCCGCGGCGGCCTCGACGATGTGGGCCGGCGTCGGGAAGTCGGGCTCCCCCGCGCCGAAGCCGATGACCGGCTCGCCGGCAGCCTTGAGCGCCTTGGCCTTGGCATCGACGGCGAGGGTCGCCGACTCGGCGATCGCGGCGATTCTTTTCGAGATCCGGGGCACGGGACGCCATAGTGGCACGGTGACCAGCACGCCCACACCCGAGATCACGATCCCCCCCGACCTGCTGCCCAGCGACGGGCGCTTCGGGTCCGGCCCGTCGAAGGTCAGGCCCGAAGCCGTCGAGGCGCTGGCCAAGGTCGCGGGCGAGTACCTCGGGACGAGCCACCGCCAAGCCACGGTCCGCTTCGTGGTCGGTGCGCTGCGCAACGGGCTCGCCGAGCTCCTCAACCTCCCCGACGGCTACGAGATCGTGCTCGGCAACGGCGGCACGACGGCGTTCTGGGATTCGGCGACCTTCGGGTTGATCGAGCGCCGCTCGCAGCACCTGAGCTTCGGCGAGTTCTCCTCGAAGTTCGCAGCCGGCGTCGCCGCTGCCCCGTTCCTCGAGGCGCCGTCGGTGATCACGTCGGAAGCAGGCACCCATCCGGACGCCGTGGCCGATCCTGATGTGGACGCGTACTGCTACCCGCACAACGAGACGTCGACCGGGGTGTCGATGGAGGTGGTCCGTCCCGAGGGAGCCACGGACGGCCAGCTCGTGCTCGTGGACGCCACCTCAGGCGCAGCCGGTCTGCGGTTCGACTGCTCGCAGACCGACGTCTACTACTTCGCCCCGCAGAAGGGGCTCGCGGCCGACGGTGGCGTCTGGCTGGCGGCGGTGTCGCCTGCCGCCATCGAGCGGATCGAGCGCATCGCCGGGTCCGATCGGTGGATCCCGCCCTTCCTCGACCTCGCCGTCGCCCTGGACAACAGCCGCAAGGACCAGACGTACAACACACCGGCGCTGGCCACCATCTACCTGGCCGGGCAGCAGGTCGACTGGATCAACTCCAACGGCGGGCTCGAGTGGGCGGCGTCGCGGTGCGACCGCTCAGCCGACGCGATGTACGGCTGGGCCGAGAGCTCCAGCTTCGCGACGCCGTTCGTGACCGATCCGGCCCAGCGCAGCCACGTCGTGGCGACCATCGACTTCGACGAGGCCGTCGACGCCAACGTCCTGTCCGCAGTGCTGCGCCGCAACGGCATCGTCGACACCGACAGCTACCGCAAGCTCGGCCGCAACCAGCTGCGCATCGCGATGTTCCCTGCCATCGAGCCCGACGATGTCGTCGCGCTCACCCGCTGCATCGACTTCGTCGTGGAGCGTCTCTCCTGACAGCATCAGGCCATGCCTGATCCCAACGAGGTGCGCGCGCAGCTGACCGGACCCGGCGGCGCGTTCGAAGTGGTCGTCGAGGACGTCGCCGGCCGGCCCACCGAGGTCTACAAGGACCGCATGCGCGCGCTGCGCGAGATCGCGGCGATCGCCCTCGGGCGCGGCGACGAGCAGCCCTTCATCGTCTACGGCGATCGCCGCATCGGCTTCACCACGTTCGTCGAGACCGCCAACTCGGTGAGCACCGGCCTGCGCGAGGGCTTCGGGTTGGTGCCCGGCGACCGCGTGGCGGTGCTCGCCCAGAACTGTCCCGAGTGGTGCCTGAGCTTCTGGGGGACGGTGAACGTCGGCGGCATCCTCGTCGGCCTGAACGGTTGGTGGACCGCGGACGAGATCATCTACGGCCTGCAGGACTCAGGCGCCAAGGTGCTCATCGCCGACGCCAAGCGCTTCGAGCGCATCGCGGCGGACCTCGACCAGTGCCCCGACCTCGAGGCGGTGTTCCTCATCGACGCCGACCCCGCGGTGGTCGACCCGGCGAACCCGCAGCTGCACCGCTTCGACGAGCTGACCGGCACGCCATCGGCCACGCTGCCCGACGTTGCGATCGCCGAGGACGACCCCGCGGTGATCCTCTACACGAGCGGCACGACGGGTCGCCCCAAGGGGGCCATCGGGACGCATCGCAACCTCATCGCCAACCTCCAGAACACGTTCTTCTCCTCGATCTACAGCGCGATGACCGCCGTCGATCCCCCGCCGGCGCGCGAGGGACAGAACGTGGCGCTGTTCACCTCGCCGCTCTTCCACGTGTCCGGGCTGCACTCGACCCTCGTGACGGGGCTGCTGGCGGGCCTTCGCCTGGTGATGGTGGAGGGACGCTTCGACCCCGAGAAGGCGCTCGAGCTCATCGAGCGCGAGCAGGTGGCGATCTGGGCGACGGTGCCCACGATGGTGTGGCGCGTGTGCGAGCACCCGAACCGCCACGACTACGACACGTCGTCGGTGACGACGGTCGCCTTCGGCGGCTCGCCGTCCGCCGACGAGCTGCAGCGCAAGGTGCGGGAGACGTTCCCGAGCGTGCGAGGCGCCTCGAACGTGTACGGCCTCACCGAGTCGAGCTCCGCGGCGACGATCCTGTCGCCGGCGGAGGCGGGAGCGCGTCCCGACTCGGTCGGCCGGCCGGTGCCCACCGTGCAGATCAGGGTGGTTGCTCCTGAGGGCGAGGCCGGCGAGATCCTCATCAAGGGCCCCACGATCATGCCCGGGTACTGGAACACGCCCGAGGAGACCGCGAAGACCGTCGACTCGGACGGGTGGCTGCACACGGGCGACATCGGGATGATCGACGACGAGGGCTACCTCACGATCACCGACCGGGCCAAGGACATGATCATCCGCGGCGGCGAGAACATCTACTGCGTCGAGATCGAGAACCGGCTCGTGGAGCACCCGTCGATCGCCGACGCCGCCGTGATCGGCGTGGCCCACCCGACGTTGGGCGAAGAGGTGAAGGCGTTCGTGCAGGTGGAGCCGGGCGAGTCGATCACCGAGGACGAGGTGCGCGCCTGGGTGGGCGAGACGCTGGCCCCGTTCAAGGTGCCCGCGTTCGTGCACCTGCAGGACGACAAGCTGCCCCGCAACGCCTCAGGCAAGCTCCTCAAGAACGTGTTGCGCGGCGAAGGCCACGTCACCTTCGCCGAAACCATGTGACCCCATGCGTTCTGGCGTGCGTTAGGGGCGTATAGACCCCCCAACGCACGCCAGAATGAAGGGGTCGAGGGTCAGACGTCGGCGCCGCCGCTGACGTCGGCGACCTTCTGCTTGCCGGCGGAGATCCACGGCATCATGCCGCGCAGGTCCTTGCCGACCGTCTCGATCTGGTGCTGGGCGCCCTCGTCGAGCAGCTGGTGGAACTTCGCCCGTCCGCCACGGCTCTCGGCGATCCACTCGTCGGCGAACCGGCCGTCCTGGATCTCGTCGAGGATGCGGCGCATCTCCGCCTTGGTCTCGGCCGTCACGATGCGCGACCCACGCGTGACGTCGCCGTACTTGGCGGTGTCGGAGATCGAGTACCGCATCCCCGAGATGCCCTCCTCGTACATGAGGTCGACGATGAGCTTCAGCTCGTGGAGGCACTCGAAGTACGCCGACTCGGGCTGGTAGCCCGCCTCGACCAGCGTCTCGAACCCGGCCCGCACCAGCGCGGTCACGCCGCCGCACAGCACGACCTGCTCGCCGAAGAGGTCAGTCTCGGTCTCCTCGTCGAAGGTCGTGTCGAGCACGCCGGCCCGTGTGCCGCCGATGGCGTCGGCATACGCGAGCGCGAGCGCCTTCGCCTTGCCGGTGGCGTCCTGCGCGACGGCAACCAGGCACGGCACGCCGCCACCCTCGGTGTAGGTGCGGCGGACGAGGTGACCCGGCC
>JBEEGB010000256.1:0-5073 GCA_041166585.1 Acidimicrobiaceae bacterium | reverse complement strand
GTTCGCGGCGATCCTGAGCACGACGGAGCCGGCCGCGGTGTCGTCGCTGATCCAGCAGGTCGTGCGCGCCGCGCAGGTCGTGCTCGAGCCACACCTCGCGGGTCTCTCCGCCGGGATCGCCATCCACCACAAAGGTGAGACGATCCTCGAAGCGCTGGCACGCGCCGACCAGGCGCTCTACTCGGCCAAGCGGTCGGGCAACGGGACCTCGGTCGCCTCGGCCTGATCAGGCGAGCAAGTACCAAGCCGGGAGCACGGTCATGATGACCGTCGCGGCCGTGACGAGCGCGGTCGAGAGCCATCCCGAGCGATGCTCGCCCACGGCATCCGATCGTGCCAGCAGCAGCATGAGCACGAGGATCGGCGGCGCCGCCAACCCGTTCAGGATCGCCGAGAGCACGAGCGCCTTGATGGGGTTGATGCCGGTGAAGTTCAGCGCGATCCCGATCACCATCGCGGCGACGAGCACGGCGTAGAACCCGGGCGCCTCGCGCAGCGAGCGCGAGAGGCCCTCGTTCCAATGAAACGCCTCCGACAACGCGTAGGCGGTTGAGCCGGCGAGCACCGGTACCGCGAGCAAGCCCGTGCCGACGATGCCGAGCGTGAACAGCAGTCCCGCGAACCGTCCGGCGATCGGCTCGAGCGCTTGCGCCGCCTGATCGGCGGTCTGGATGTTGGTGACACCGTGGGCGCCCAGGGTCACCGCCGCAGACACGACGATGGCGAACATGACGAACACGCCGGCGGTGATGCCGCTGACGACGTCGACGCGCATGGCTCCCAGCTGGTCGTCGGTGACCTCGCCGTCGCCCTCGTCGTCGTCATCGCCCTCATCGATCTCCTCGACCTCCTCCGCAGATTGCCAGAAGAACAAGTACGGCGAGATCGTCGTGCCGAAGATGGCGATGAGCGCCGCAAGGTGCTCCCTGTCGCCGTTGAGCGACGGAACGAACGTGGCGTGCGCGACGTCGCCCCAAGGCACCTTCACCGCGGCAAGCACCCCGATGTACGCGACCAAGGAGAACGCAAGCCACCGCAGCACCTGGGCATAGCGGTGATACGGGACCGCGATCTGCAGGACGGTCATCACGACGGCGAAGCCCATGATCCCGACGATCTGAGGGAACGGGACGAGGAGCCGCAGCGACGCCGCCATCGAGCCGAGATCAGCCCCGATGTTGAACGTGTTGGCTCCCGCCACGAGGAAGACCACGAAGTACAGGACCGGCCGGGGGAACCGCTCGCGCACGAGAGCAGCGAGCCCTCGCCCCGTCGTCAGGCCGAGCCGCGCCGACACCTCGAGCACGGCGGCAGCCAACGGCAGCGACAAGACCGTGGTCCACAGCAGGTCGAAGCGCAGGGAGGCGCCGACCTGGGAGTAGGTCCCGATGCCCGACGGGTCGTCGTCCGCCGCGCCGGTGATGAGTCCAGGACCGAGGCGCTTGAAGTAGCCGTGTCCGCGGATCCGGCGCCGGTTCGGGTGATCGCGCCTCGCGGCCATTCCCTCAGATCCGAGCAGATGACGCACCGCGGTTCAAGCGACCCACGTCGTTCCTTGGCTGGGTTTAGCGTCGTGGGCAGTGCTAGCGCTGCCTCCGGGTCCGGTGTCCAACGGCGAGTTCGTGCCGCCGCCGCCATCCGCACGTGACCGTGATGTCGCTCGCTTGATGCTCGAGCGCAGCGACGCGTCGGCCCGGCGAGCTGGGATCGACCGTCGGCGGTTCCTGCACGGGTTCGGCGGGGTCGCCGCCGCGCTCGCCGTGTACAACCTCACCGCCTGCAGCTCGGATCGCAGCCCGAGCGCGACGGGCTCGGCGTCGAGCGCGTCCTCGAGCGCTCCAGGCGGGGTGTTCTCGGTGCCGCAGTCCGACGACGTGGCCGCGTGCCAAGAGGCGCTCAGCGGCAACGAGTTCATCTTCGACGTGCACACGCATCACGTGATGCCGGACCGTCCATGGGTGACCAACGCGCCCTCGACGGTCGGTCTGGTCGAAGGGATGCTCCCGGCGGACTGTGTGGCGGGCGACCCGCTCGAGTGCGTGAACAGGACGGCCTACCTGCACTCGATCTTCCTGGGGAGCGACACGACGGTGGCGCTGCTCTCTGACGTGCCGAACTCGGGACCCGAGGACGCGCCGGTGCCCTTCGCCGATGCTGTCGACACGCAGCAGCTCGCGGCGTCGCTGACCCACGGCGGCGCGTCGCGTTTGCTCGTCCACAACGTGATCGCCCCCAACGTCGGCGACCTGCAGGCACGCCTCGACGGGATGACTGCGACAGCGGCAACTGGCCATGTGGCGGGGTTCAAGGTGTACACGGCGTGGGGGCCCGACGGACGTGGCTTCGCCCTCGATGATCCCGCGATCGGACTTCCCGTGGTGCAACACGCGCACGACCTCGGAGTGCGGGTGTTCACCTCGCACAAGGGTTTGCCGTTGGTCAGCTTCGACGCTGCGCACAACGGGCCGAACGACATCGTTGCCGTGTCGCGGATCTTTCCCGACATGCAGTTCGTGGTGTTCCACGGCGCCTGGGACAGCCGTCTCGTCGAAGGGCCGTTCAACCCGTCGGCGACGCGCGGGATCGATTCGCTGCTGGCGGCGCTCGATCGCCACAACGTCCCGCCGAACGACAACGTGTGGGTGGACCTCGGTTCAGTCTGGCGGCAGCTGCTCACCAGCCCGACCCAAGCGGCACACGCGCTCGGCAAGCTGCTCAGCCGGGTCGGGACCAACCGCGTGCTGTGGGGCACCGACGCCGTCTGGTACGGCTCACCGCAGCCACAGATCATGGCGTTCCGCACCTTCGAGATCACCGCCCAGCTCCAAGAGCAGTTCGGCTACCCCGCGCTGACCTCCGCCGTGAAGGCACGAGTGCTGGGCCTCAACGCGGCCGAGCTGTTCGGGATCGACCCCACCGCGACGCGCTGCGCCCTCGCGTCCGACCCGCTCTCGACGGCGTCGTCGACCGCCGCGGGGCTCCGCTCCGAAGGTGTCCTCGCGTCGGGCTGGGAGCCTCGGGGACCGACGACCCGCCGGGAGGTGCTGCGATGGCTGGCCTCACCCGCCACCCGCTGGACGCCGAGCTGATCCACGGCACACCCAGCGAGCCCTAACACAACCCTGTTGGAATCCTCAGCCCGCTCCAAGGTTCCGGCAGGAGCATCAGCGCATGACAGGGAGGAGCACGGCGCGCCGGCGACCCTCGTACCTGTTCCTCTCCATCGGCGCCGTGTCGCTGTGCCTGGTGGCCCCGACGCTCAGCGAGGCCTACGGAGACATCGGCGACGTCGCGCAGCTCGACATGCGGTGGTTGGCGCTGGCGATCGCCTGCGAGGTCGCGAGCTTCGTCTGCTGCTGGGAGCTGCTGAGGATCGTCCTGCGTCGCGATGACTGGTCGGGCGTGGCCGCATCGCAGCTCGCGGGCAACGCCGTGAGCCAGGTGGTCCCCGGCGGCGGACCGGCCGGGGCGGCGGTGCAGCTGCGGATGCTCGTGCAGTCCGGCTGTGACGTGCCGACCGCCATCGCCGGTCTGACTGCGTCCGGAGTGCTCTCGGCCGCAGGGCTCCTCGCGCTCCCGCTGCTCGCGCTGCCGGCCCTGTGGTCCGGGGCGACGGTCGACGCTGGGTTGCAGGCGGGCGTGTGGGCGTCGTTGGCCCTCCTCGTCGTGCTCGTCGGCGCCGTCGTCGTCGCGACACGAGACCGCGTGCTCGTCGCCACGACGCGGCTCGCGCAGCGAGTCGTCGATGTCGTGGGCAAGGGCAAGGGGCCGCAAGGTCTCGTCGGCCACGCGCTGGTGCAGCGCGACCTCCTGCGCGACACCGTTCGGCGCCAGCGAGGCCGGGCGCTTGCCCTCACCATGGGTCAAGCGCTCGGGGGCTACCTCGCCCTCTACCTCGTGGTCGTCGCCGCCGGCCTGCGGCCGAACGTGGTCGTGGTGGTGGCCGCGTTCGCCGTCGCCAACGTCGCCGGGATGATCCCGTTCACGCCGGCAGGGCTCGGGTTCGTCGAAGTCGGGCTCGCCAGCGTGCTCGCGTTGGGTGGGATCCCCTATCCCACGGCCCTCGTGGTGGCGGTCGCGTACCGGCTCGTGTCGTCCTGGCTTCCCGCGGTCATCGGAGGCGGCGCGTTCCTCTGGTTCCGGGATCGTCGCGCCATGCGAGCCTGCTCGCGCCCGAACGCCGAGGGCCTCACCGGCTATGGTGCGGTCACGCGGCTGCGATCGGCTTCCGACATCAGGATCTGATCCTGAGCTGCGGCGTTGCTCCAGACCTCGGTGGCGCTCGAGCGAACCGAGGTGGACGATGAGCCTTTCCCCTGAAGCCGACGGCGATCTCACGGTGGCGGTGACGCAGTCCGCGGGGCACACGGTCGTCCACGTGAGCGGCGAGATCGACGTCGCGACCTGCGAACGCCTCCGCGATGCGATCGAGCCGCACCTCGGGCCCGAACAGCGCGTGGTGCTCGACCTCTCGCGTGTGAGCTTCATGGACTCGTCCTGCTTGACCGTGCTCCTCAAGGCGCGCACGACCTTGACCGCCGACGGCGGATCGCTGATCTTGCAGAACCCCTCGGACGCGGCACGTAGGGTCTTGTCGGTGACCGGTGTCGAGGCGCTGTTCGAGCACGAAGAGGATGGAAGCACGACGGTTGGGGTAGTCCCGTCTCGTTGACGATGGCCCTTCGGACCACCCGCCGGGGGGTCGTCGTCGCGTCCGCTCTCCCCGGACGTACCAGTCGATGATCACGAAAGGTACGCCATGAGCCTCGTCATCGGACTCGCCGTCATCGCCTTGGTGCTGTGGGTGCTCTGGCGCTACGTCGTCGGCGGCGGGCGATCCGAGCGGGGCGGTTGAGTCAGGCGCCTCGGGCGTCGATCACTGCCCTCGGCGCTGAGCCAGGACCTCGTGGTACACGGCGGCGTACTTGTCCACCATCGTGGCTCGGTCGAACCGTTTGACGGTCGAGGCACGGATCGCGTTGCGGTCGAGGCTGCCCGCCCGGTCGACGGCGCGCGTGGCGTCATCGGCATCGCCGGCGATGAACCCGGTGCGGTCGTGGGTGATGAGCTCCG
>JBEEGB010000255.1:0-4391 GCA_041166585.1 Acidimicrobiaceae bacterium | reverse complement strand
CCACGGCCGAGGTCGACATGAACGTGGTGATGACCGGCTCGGGCCGCTTCATCGAGGTGCAGGGGACGGCCGAAGGCAAGGCCTTCAGCCGCGGGGAGCTGGACTCGCTGTTGGCCCTCGCCGAGGGCGGCATCAAGGAGATCATGGCGTTGCAGGGGGAGATGACCAGCGAGCCTCCGCCCCGTCGCTGATGCGGCTCGTCAGCGCGTCGGCGAACGCGGACAAGGTCGAGGAGATCGCAGCCATCCTGCGGCCGTTCGGGATCGAGGTCGTGCCGCGCCCCGATCACGTCGGCGACGTCGTGGAGGATGCCGACACGTTGGAGGCCAATGCGCGGCTGAAGGCCGTCGCCGTCAGCGAGGGCGCGGACGCGGCCGCCGTCGCCGACGACACCGGTCTCGAGGTCGACGCGCTCGGCGGGGCGCCCGGCGTGCTGAGCGCGCGGTTTGCCGGTGAGGGCGCGACCTACGCGGACAACGTCCTCAAGCTGCTCGATGCCCTCGTCGAGCTGCCCGAGATGGATCAGCGCACGGCGCAGTTCCGAACCGTCGCGCTCGTGCGCTTCCCTGACGGCCGCGAGATCACGGCCAGCGGTTCGGTGTCAGGCATCATCACGCCAGGCCCGAGGGGCACCGGTGGGTTCGGCTACGACCAGGTGTTCCAACCGGACGAGGGCGACGGGCGCACGTTTGCCGAGATGTCGGCGGAGGAGAAGCACGCGATCTCGCATCGGGGTCGCGCCTTCCGGGCGCTGGCCCAGCTTCTCTCCTGACGTGAGGCGGGTGGCCGTGGTGGGGAACTCGGGATCCGGGAAGTCCACGCTGGCCCGCAGGCTCGCGACGGTGCTCGACGTGCCCTTCGTCGAGCTGGACCTGATCTTCCACCTCCCGGGCTGGCAAGAGCTGCCACCCGAGGACTTCCGAGCGGCGGTGACCGAGCGGGTCGGGGCTGACGCGTGGGTCGTCGACGGCAACTACAACACGGTGCGCGAGCTGGTGTGGCAACACGCCGACACCGTCGTGTGGCTCGACCTGCCCCGGTCAGTCGTGATGCGCCAGATCATCACCCGGACGCTCCGCCGCGTGATCACTCGAGAGCAGCTCTGGAACGGGAACCGCGAACCGTTCGGCAACCTCTGGCGACTCGATCCGACGAAGTCGATCATCCGGTGGGCCTGGACCCAGCACCAGAAGTACGGCGATCGCTACTCGTCGGCGATGACGGATCCCGCCTGGCAGCACCTGCGCTTCGTCCGGCTGCAGTCACATCGCGAAGCCGATGCCATGCTGGCCTCGCTCACCAGCCCCTGAGGTCGACCTCCCACGTGTCGACCACGTCGTCACCGTCGATCACGTACATCCGCTCGTGCTTGGCCACCGTCGGGTCGACGTGCGCGGGGATGATGTTCACCGTCGAGCCGACGCCCGGCAGCGCGCGGCCGTCGGTTGGAGCGAAGACCGTGTGCTCGTCGGACACGAACCAGAGGCTCCCGCCCTCGACCGTCGGGTTGCCGTGGTCCATCGCCAGCGCCTTCAACCCCGCATCCGCGACCGCCCAGCCGGCGGAGTTCGTGGAGATGATGCTGGCGCGGACGAACAAGGCCTGACGGAACGGGTGACCGAGCTTGCCGTAGTCGGTGTCCATGAGCGCGAACGAGCCCGCCTGGAGCTCGTTGACCCAGCGGTTCACCGCATAGGTGCCGGTGCCGCCGCCGGAGATCACGTCGCCGCCCGTCGCGGCGTGGGCGCTGAGCAGGTCTGCCATCGCGGCTTCGACCTTCTCGGCCTTGGTCTCGCCCGGCTCCATCATCAGGTGGCCCTCGTAGCCCATCACGCCGCGCACGGTCATGCCCTTGCTGCGGGCGAGGTCGGCCAGCCGGCCGGCATCACCGGGCATGCAGCCGCATCGAGGCATGCCGACCATCACGTCGACGAGCACCTCTTCCACGCCGCCCGCCGCGGCGGCGTCGACGGTCTCGTCCGAGTCGACGGCGACGGTGACGCGGGCGCCTCCACGCACCACCGCGCCGACGCGCTCCGCACCCTTGCCCAGCACCTCGTTGGCGAGCAGGAGGTCGGTGCCGAGCCCGGCGGCGGCCATGCCCTCGACCTCGCGCACCGTCGCGCAGCAGAACGTCGTGTGGCCGTTGGCCGCCAAGCGCCCGGCGAGGGCGGTGCACTTCCACGCCTTCACGTGTGGTCGCAACGTCGTGCCCGGCCACGCCGCGCCCATCGTCGCGAGGTTGTGCTCGAACGCACCTCGGTCGACGAGCAAGGACGGGGTTGGGAGATCTTCGACCTTCATGGCGCCGGACGCTACGCCAGCCGGGGCTGGCAGCTCGGACACGCGTCGATGCGCCGGTTGGCGACGTTGAGCGCCTCGATCGGACCGCCACACCGTCGACAGGCCTCGTGGTGGTACACGTACAGCGCGTCGGCCTTGGAGAGCCGGCCCAGCGACCGGCCGAGGTCCTCGGGTCGGAGGGTGACGATGCGGTTGCGGCGCACGCCGGCGCGCAGCTGTGCGACCAGCTCGTCCCACAGGGCGATGACCTGTTGCTCGGTGAGGTCGCGACCGGGTGTCTCCGGGTGGATGCCGTGGAGGAACAGCACCTCGGCGCGGAACACGTTGCCGATCCCCGCGACGACCGACTGGTCGAGCAGCAGCGCGCCGATCGGCTTGGCGCTCTTGCTGATCTTCGCGACGAACGCCGCGGGATCCGCGCCGCGCCGCAACGGGTCGGGCCCGAGGCCGGCCGCGACCCGCTCGATCTCCTCGGGGCCGACGAGCGCGCAGATCGCAGGACCCGACAGGTCCCACGTCGCCTCGGGGCCCTCCATGCGGAGGCGGACCGCACCGACCGGCGGCGGCGCCGGTGACGGTCGCCGGAAGAACTTGCCGATGAGCCCGAGGTGGACGTGCAGCACCTGGCCGTCCTCCCAGCGGTGGAACAGGTGCTTGCCGAAGGCCTCGACGCTGCGGACCGTGCGGCCGTCGAGGAGCGCGGCGCTCTCTGCGAAGCGTCCCTGCGGTGAGGAGACCGCGAGCGGGTGCCCGGCGAGGTCGCGACGCTGGTCGCGGGCGAGACGGTGGATGGTGTGGCCTTCAGGCATCGTCAGCTTCTGGGCGGACGTTTCGAGACATGGGGGCGAACCGGGATCCTTTGCGCGTGGGTCATCCGCCAGGATGGCGAGCGACGAAACGGTGTCATCATCGGGCAGAGATGACGAAACCGGAGGCTCGGATGGCCGAGAAGTACGACCTCGTGATCGTGGGGATGGGCTCGGGGGGCATGGTGTCGGCGGAGTTCGCAGCCAGCCTCGACCTGAAGGTGGCGGTGGTGGAGCGGGGTCGCGTCGGTGGCGATTGCCTCTGGACGGGGTGCGTGCCGTCAAAGGCGCTGCTCTCCTCCGCCAAGGTGGCGCACCACATGCGCACCGCCGACCACTACGGCATCGAAGCGGTCGAGCCGGTCGTGGACACGGCCAAGGTGTGGTCGCGGATCCGCTCGATCCAGAACGCCATCGCCGAGGCCGACGACAACGCCGAGCGCTACGAGGCGATGGGCCTCGACATCATCCGCGGTCACGCCACCATCACCGGCCCGCACGAGGTGACGGTCGACGGCACGCGCAAGCTCGAGGCGCGCGTGATCCTGCTGTGCACGGGCAGCCGGCCGATCGAGCCCGATCTCCCGGGCCTCCACGAGGCCGGCTACGTCACGAGCGAGAACCTGTTCGAGCTCGAGCGCGCCCCCGAGTCGATCACGATGATCGGCGGCGGACCGATCGCCATCGAGATGGCACAGGGCTTCCGGCGCCTCGGCATCCCCACAGCCGTCCTGCAGAAGGGCCCTGGCATCCTGCCGCGGGACGAGCCGTCGCTGGTCGCGGTGTTGCAGCAGCGCCTGCTCGACGAGGGCGTCGACCTGTGCCTGAACGTGAGCACCGACAAGGTCACGGTCGAGGCGGACGGCCGCAAGACCGTGCATGGATCCACGGACGGCCACGCTCGTTCGTGGACGTCGCACGAGCTGCTCGTCGCGGTCGGGCGGCGTCCGAACGTTGACGGCATCGGCCTCGAGGAGCTCGGTGTGGAGGTCGGTCCGAAGGGCGTCGTGGTCGACGAGCGGTTGCGGACCAACGTGAAGTCGATCTACGCGGCGGGTGACGTCGCGGGCCGCTACCTGTTCACGCACTCGGCGGGCTACGAAGCCGTGCGTGCGATCCGCGACGCGTTCTTCCCGGGCAAGGGCAAGGCCGATGAGCTGGTGCCGTGGTGCACGTTCACCGATCCGGAGCTGGCACACGCGGGGATGACGGCGAAGGAGGCGGAGGAGGAGTTCGGCGACGACGCGATGGTGTGGCGCCAAGACCTCCACCACAACGATC
>JBEEGB010000254.1:0-3277 GCA_041166585.1 Acidimicrobiaceae bacterium | reverse complement strand
ACACCAACGCAGCGAACGGTGAGCGACGTGATGAGCGCACCGGTGGTCACGGCCCTGGCGTCGGAGACGCTCGCCGAGGCGGCTGGGCGCATGGAGGCGAAAGGCGTCGGCTCCGTCGTGGTCGTCGACGGCGAGCGCCCGACCGGCATCCTCACCGAGCGCGACCTCGTCCGCTTCGGCGCCGCCGGCGCGGACGCGAGCGCGACGAAGGTCTCGGAGTGGATGACCGAGGACCCCGACACCGTCGGCCCCGAAGTGGGCGTGCAGGAGGCGTTCAACGCGCTGTCCGAGCACGGGTACCGGCACATCCCCGTCGTGGACGACGGCCGCCTGCTCGGCGTCGTCTCGATGCGCGACCTCATGCGGGTCGCCCAGATCCAACCGGTGGTGCACCCGTCGCTCATCGAGGCACCGGCCGGCCTCAAGGGTGTGATCGTGGCCGAGACGTCGGTCGGCGACGTGCGCGGCACCGAGGGCTTCTACCACTACCGCCAGTACAACGCCGTCGAGCTGGCCGACAAGAAGCGACTCGAGGATGTGTGGTTCCTGCTGTTCGAGGGCCACCTCCCTTCGCCATCGGAACGAGCGGCGTTCCTCGACGAGATCCGCCCCCTCCGGCAGATCCCGGGACCGGTCCTCGACGTGCTGCCCCAGATCGCCCGCTCGTCGTCATCGGTCATGGAGGGCCTGCGCACCGCGGTGTCGCTCGTCGCCGCGGTCGGCGGGTTCAAGCCAACGCTCGACATCAGCGCGTCCGAGCGCCGTCAGAACGCGCTGCAGCTCTGCTCCGTCGTGCCGACGTTGATCATGGCGATGCACCGCTACCGCAACGGGCTCGAGCCGGTCGCGCCCCGTGACGACCTGGGCTACGGCGCCAACTACATGTGGATGCTCAACGGCGTCGAGGCCGATCCCGACAAGGGGCGCGCCGTCGAGCAGTACCAGATCACGACGATCGACCACGGGTTCAACGCCTCGACGTTCACCGCGCGGGTCATCGTCTCCACCGGTGCGGACATCGGCGCATCGGTCACCGGCGCCATCGGCGCGCTGTCCGGGCCGTTGCACGGCGGCGCACCGTCGCGAGCCCTCGACCTGCTCGACGCGATCGGCACGCCCGACAACGCCCGCCCGTATCTCGTGGACGCGGTCACGCGCGGCGAGAAGATCATGGGCTTCGGCCACGCCGTGTACCGCACCGAGGATCCGCGGTCGATGCTGCTCCACGACGTCGCCAAGCGACTCGGCGCCGCGAAGCTCGAGTTCGCGGAGCAGGTCGAGCGCACGGTCGTGGAGGTCCTCAACGAGCTGAAGCCGGGCCGCAACCTCTACGCCAACGTCGAGTTCTACGCCGGGGTCGTGATGGAGGAGGCGGGCCTGCCCCGAGACCTCTTCACGCCGACGTTCGCGTCGAGCCGGGTCATCGGCTGGTGCGCCAACATGCTCGAGCAGGCGGCGGACAACCGGATCATCCGGCCGTCGGCCCGGTACGTCGGCCCGCCTCCGCCCGAGCCGGTGCCTGACGACACGTGAAGATCGAAGTCTTCGTCGGCGACGCCTCCGAGCTGGCCGACGCCCTCGTGACGTTGGTGCCGCAGCTGTCCAAGTCGAACCCTCCGCCGTCGTCGTCGGAGGTCGAGGCGATGCTGGCGTCCGACGCGATCACGCAGTTCGTGGCGCGCGACGATGACGGGACGATCGTCGGGGTGTCGACGCTGGCGGTGTTCCCGATCCCGACCGCTCGGCGGGCATGGATCGAGGATGTCATCGTCGACGACTCAGCCCGGGGCCAAGGCGTCGGCGCGGCGCTCACCCAGGCGATGATCGACGCCGCCCGAGAGCGGGGCTGCGCGACCGTCGACCTCACGTCGCGGCCGTCTCGCGAGGCGGCGAACCGGCTGTACCAGCGGCTCGGCTTCACGCTGCGGGAGACGAACGTCTACCGCTGCGAGCTCGACTGAGCGCACCCGCGCGACAAGGGCGGAGGACCCGTAAGGATCCTCCGCCCCGGTTGTCGCGGCTTGCGGGGTCAGACGCCGACGAGCTGCTTGTCGTCTTCTCTGATGTTCACGTGCTCAGGCGCAGCGAAGGTCTTGTCCTTCGGGGTCTTGAACGCATGGACGAGGCCGGCGATCGACAGGAGCGCCAGGAGCCCGGCGACGATGTAGGCCACCGTTGCGACCTGCTCGCCCTTCACACCGAAGACGCTGAAGCCGAACGAGGTGAGCAGCAGCCCACGAAGGGTTTCGCCCTTGAAGAGCGTCTCGCGCTGCGCGGTGACGTCGGTCAGCTGCTTCTGCAGGCCGGGCAGGGCCGGGTCGTTGGCCTTCGTCGCGGCGGCGACCTGGGTCCGCAGGGCACTCTGGGGGGTGCCGAGGTCGGCGTAGGTCTGGCCGCCAGCCACTGCCTTGGTGTGCAGCCCGATGTAGTCGTTGGCGTAGCACTCGGCTTGTGCGCCGGTGGTGAGCTGCTGGCCTGCGTACTTGACGAGGCACGCTGACTGCTTCTCCTCATCGCTGAGCTTGTCAGCGGTGGTGAAGCTGATGTTCTGCTGGCTGAGCTGGTCCTTCACGTAGCCCTTCGCGAAGTTCGCGTTGCTGGTCATGACGAGCCCGAGCACGAGCAAGAGACCGGCGAGAGCGAGGCCTCCTGCGCTGAAGAGGACATCGAGGGTTCTGCGCTTCATTGGCTTCTTCTCCTTGGAGCTTGCGCTCCCTCTGCCGCGACCGCCGAAACGCGGCGCTGTGAAGATCATCTGCTCCGAGGCGCCGTCGCCAGTAGGGACCAAGGTCCCGACTGGGACGGACCTGCGGCACCTATGCCCTGGTGAGGACGACCTTGAGCGCGCCGGTGTCAGCAGCGTTGGCGAAGACGTCGTAGGCGTCCTCGAACTGGTCAAAGGTGAAGTGGTGCGTGATGAACCGGCCGGGGTCGAGCTGCTGGCTGTTCACGAGCCGGAGCAGCGTCGGGGTCGTGTACGTGTCGACGAGACCGGTGGTGATGGTGACGTCGCGGATCCACAGCTCTTCGAGGTGGAGCGTCACCGGCTCACCGTGCACGCCGATGTTGGCGATGTGACCGCCCGGGCGGGCCAGCCGGACGGCCTGCTCGAACGTCGCGGGCGTGCCGACGGCTTCGATCGACACGTCGGCTCCCAAGCCCCCGGTGAGCTCGGCGACGATCGCGCTCGCGTCCTCCCGGGAGTTGTTGACGACGACATCGGCGCCGAATTGCTTCGCAGCCTCGAGCCGGCTGTCGGCGAGATCGATCGCCACGA
>JBEEGB010000253.1:0-4106 GCA_041166585.1 Acidimicrobiaceae bacterium | reverse complement strand
TGGGTGACGCTGAACCGCCCTGAGGTGCACAACGCGTTCAACGTGAAGATGCAGGAAGAGCTGCGCGAGACGTGGACGTCGCTGCGCCGCAACGACGACGTCCGCGCCGTGGTGCTCACGGGCGCCGGGGAGCGGGCGTTCTGCTCGGGCATCGATCGCGAAGAGACGATGGGCCACCTCGCGGACGGCTCGGAGAGCTCGCAGAGCACGGTGGGCCATGTGTCGTCGAAGTTCATGTTCGACGATCCCGGGATCAACATCTGCCCGAAGCAGTGCGGGCTGTGGAAGCCCGTGATCGCCGCCGTGAACGGGATGGCCTGCGGCGGAGCGCTGTACATGCTCGGCGAGGTCGACATCATCGTCGCCGCCGACCACGCCACCTTCTTCGACCCGCACGTCACCTACGGCATGGTCTGCTCCTTCGAGGCCATCCACCTGCTGCAGAAGCTGCCGCTCGGCGAGACCTTGCGCCTCGCGCTGCTCGGTGCCCACGAGCGCATGTCCGCCCAGCGCGCGTTCGACCTCGGGCTGGTGTCAGAGGTCGTTCCCCTCGCCGAGCTGCGGGAGCGAGCCGGGTGGGTCGCGGAGGTCATCGCCAGCGCTCCCCCCGCCGCGATCCAAGGCACCCTTCGGGCCATCTGGAGCGGTCACGAGCACACCCGATCACAGGCCCTCGAGCTCGGGTACGCCTACATCGGGCTGGGGACGTCGCAGGACAACCTCGCCGCCGGCCAGGAGGTCTTCGCCTCCGGCAAGCGCGTCGAGTGGCGACTCCGGTAGATGGGTCATCTCGAGGACCGTGCTGGGCTGAACGGCAGAGTCGCGATCATCGTCGGCGGGGGCGGGGGCCTCGGCCGTGCGTGCGCGCTCGATCTCGGCCGCGCCGGCATGCGCCTCGGGCTCTGTGATCGCAACGCCGATCTGTTGACCGAGACCACGGCGCTGCTCGCTGCGGAGGGCGTCGAGGTGGTGACCGCCACCATCGACGCTCGTGACGACGACGCGCTGCGGGTGTTCTTCGAAGCGGTCGACGCCGCCTTCGGCGGCCGGCTCCACGTGCTCGCCAACGTGGTCGGCGGCACGTTCAACCAGCCGTTCGAGGAGTCGACGCCGAAGGGGTGGGACGCGATCATCCGGACCAACTTCACGTGGCTGCTGCACGCGATCCAGCTGGCCATCCCGCGCATGCGCGTCGCTGGCGGCGGGAGCATCATCAACTTCACGTCGATCGAGGCCCACCGCGCCGCGCCGAGCTTCGCGGTCTACGCCGGCATGAAGGCCGCGATCACCAACACCGGTCGCACGCTCGCCCTCGAGCTCGCACCGGACGGCATCCGCGTCAACGCCATCGCCGCCGACATCACCCCCACCGAAGGCATCCGTTCGATGCTCGAAGGGCGGTCACCCGAGGACGAGCGGGCCGCCGACCTCGCCAGCGCGATCGCGATCCCGATGGGCCGCGTGGGCACCTACGACGACATCGGGGGTTGCGCGCTGTTCCTCGCGTCGGACCTCTCGCGCTTCGTCACCGGTCAGACCCTGCACCCGGACGGCGGCGCGCTCGCGTCCTCCGGCTGGTTCAACTGGCCCGACGCCGGCTGGCGCAACACCCCCCCAACCGAAGCCGTCCTCCCCTTCCTCGACCCCCCGCCCTAGCGAATGTTGGATGCGAGGCGGTGCTATCACACCGCCTCGCGCCGAAGTTCGCTCGGGGGTCAGGCGTCCACCGATTCGTCGGCGAGGAGCTTGCCGAGCTCGCGGAGGTGGCGGCTGCCGCCTCCGAGCGTGAGCTCGAGCTGCTTGGCCCACACGTAGTAGCGGTGCAACGGGTAGTCGCGGTCGACGCCGATGCCTCCGTGCAGGTGCTGCGCGGCCCGCACGACGCGCTGGCCCGCATCCGACGCGAAGTACTTGGCGACCGCGACCTCCTTCGAGGCCGGGCGCCCGGACGCCAGGTACCACGCAGCCTTGAGCGTCGTCAGCCGGATCGCCTCGGTGTCGATGAACGCGTTGGCTGCTCGTTGCCCGACGGCCTGGAACGTGGCGATCGGCCGGTCGAACTGCTCCCTCGTCTTGGTGTACTCGGCGGTGAGACGAAGGGCGGCCTCCGCGACGCCGATCATCACCGCGCTGGTCGCGACGTTGACGTGCTCGATGAGCCAGCGCACGGACGACCCGTCCGCGTCGAGAGGACCGAGCGGCTCGGCCGGCGTCGCCGCGAACGTCATCGCCGCCTCGGGGATCCAGGTGATCGTGTCCTGGCGCTGCCGCACCACGCTTGGGTCCGACGGATCGACGAGGAACAGGCCGGCCTCGCCCGTCGCCGTCGACGCGGACACGACCACCCGGTCGGCGACCAACCCTGCCGGCACGCAGCTCTTGTCACCCTCGAGCGCCCACCCGTCACCCTGTCGCGCCGCGGTCGTGGTCGGGCGATGAGGATCGCCCAACGCCTCGACCAGCGCGGCGGTGAGGACGACCGAGCCGTCCGCGACGCCGGGCAGGAGCTCCGCCCGCTGCGCGTCGGTGCCGAAGTGAGCAACAGCAAGGCCGCCGTAGGCCAGCGATGCGAGCACCGGGACCGGGGCCACCGTGCGCCCGACCTCCTCGAGCAGCAGGCAGAGCTCGACCAACCCGAGGCCCAACCCACCGTGCTCCTCGGGAACGCTCACGCCGAGCAGGCCGGCGTCGGACAGCACCGACCACAGGGCCCGGTCGAAGACGAGCCCGTCCGGCTCGCGTTCGAGCTCGCGCAGTCGCTCGATGGTCACCTGGTCGGCGAGCACCTTCGCGGCGAGCTCGGCGATCGCTTGCTGCTCTTCGTTGCGGGAGAAGTCCATCGGTCGTCCTCCTACCGCTTCGCCATCGGCATGCCGAGGCCGAAGACGCCGATGAGGTCGCGCTGGATCTCGTTGGTGCCGCCGCCGAACGTGAGGATCGTCAGCGACCGGTACATGCTCTCGAGTCGCGAGCGCAGCACCGAGCCCGGTGTCCCGTCCTTCAGGTAGCCGGCCTCGCCGATGATCTCGAGGAGCCACCCGACGGCGTCGAGGTAGTGCTCGGTGCCGAAGACCTTCGTGGTGGACGCGTCCTCGACCGACAGCTGACCGCTCTCGGCCTGCCACGCGACCTTCCAGTTGATGAGCCGCAGGAACTCGAAGCCGGCATGCGCCTTGGCCAGGTTCACCTGCACCCACTCCTGATCGGCGATGCGCCGTCCGTCGGGGAGGCGCGTCTCCTGCGCCCACCGCCGCACATCGGTGACGACCTGGTCGACCATGCCCGGCGAGCACACCGTCACGCGCTCGTGGTTGAGCTGGTTGGTGATGAGGCTCCAGCCGTTGTTCTCGCCACCGACGAGGTTGCCGGCCGGCACCCGGACGTCGTCGTAGTGGACCGCCCCGATCTCGTGCGGGCCGAGCAGCTCGAGCAGCCGCACCTCGATGCCCGGCGTGTCCATCGGCACGATGATCATCGAGATGCCCTTGTGCTTCTTCACGTTCGGATCGGTGCGCACGGCGAGCCAGCAGTAGTCGGCGCTGCTGGCGTAGCTCGTCCAGAGCTTGGACCCGTTGATCACGTACTCGTCGCCATCGCGCTCCGCCTTCGTTCGGACCGC
This sequence comes from Acidimicrobiaceae bacterium, assembly GCA_041166585.1. Lineage (GTDB taxonomy): Bacteria > Actinomycetota > Acidimicrobiia > Acidimicrobiales > JACDCH01 > JBEEGB01. The sequence goes on along the minus strand of JBEEGB010000253.1, from coordinate 487 downwards.
GGCCAGGTCGGTCCCCGCGCCCGGCTCGCTGTACCCGATGCAGAAGTGGATCTCACCGGCGAGGATCTTCGGGAGGAAGAAGTCCTTCTGCTCCTTGGTGCCGAACTGCATGATCGTGGGCCCGACGGTGTTGATCGTGAGCATCGGCACCGGCGCACCCGAACGCATCGACTCGTCGAAGAAGATGAACTGCTCCATGGGGCCCTTGCCCTGCCCGCCGTACTCGACCGGCCAGCCGATGCCGAGCCAGCCGTCGGCGGCCATCTGCTTCACCACCGTCCTCATGACCGACCCCGTCGGCGCCTCGTGGATGGCGCGCCGGGTCTCCTCGTCCAGGAGGCGGTCGTAGTAGGCGCGCAACTCAGCGCGCAGCGCCTCCTGCTCGTCCGTGTAAGCAAGGTGCATCGAAGTCCCCCGGGTGGTCGGTACCGGGCACAACATAGGGAACGGAGGCGCACGTGGCCGAGTACAGCTTCTCCCGGGACGA